>DATFMD010000267.1:0-14110 GCA_035267125.1 Nitriliruptoraceae bacterium
CGGCACTGGTGTCGTCCATGACCGACTCCAGGAAGCTCGGATAGACCATCACCAGGTCGACGCCGTCGTCGATGAGTTCGTGTCGCCACACCTCCATGAACTGGGACACCGCAGCCTTCGAGGCGCCGTAGCCGCTGCGGCCCAGCACGGGCATCCACCCGGCCATGGAACCCAGGACGACCACCGTGCCACCGGCGGCGACCAACTGGGGGCGGGCGAGACGGGTCAGGACGACCGGAGCGCGCCAGTTGACGGCCATCACGGCGTCGAACACGGCCATGTCGGTGGTCGACGCCGGCGAGCGCTGGGTGATGCCGGCGCTGTGGACCAACAGGTCCAGTCCTGGTCCCACGCTCGTGACCGCGTCGACCAGGTCGGCAAGGTGGTCGTCGTCGGTGAGGTCCCCGGTCACGGGCACGACCTGGCCCGGCCCGGTCGGCGGCATGGTGGGCAGCGGGTCGACGGCGACACGGTCGGCAGCCACCACGGTGGCACCGGCGGCGACGTGGTGGGCCACCAGCGCCGATCCCAACGCGCCGGCGGCGCCCGTGACCAGCACCACCGCCATCGTCATGCCTCGCGACGGGCAGTGGCGAATGCCTCCAGTGCCTGGCTCGATGTCTTGGACGGGGTGTAGGCGAACTCCTCGAGGAGGCGACGGTTGTCGAGCACCGGGCGATGCGCCAGGAAGTCGACCTGTTCCGGTCCGTACTGGCCGATCCCGGCGAGCTGCAGTCCCGCCAGTGCTGCCCGAAGGGCGGCCGCGGGGATCGGGACGGGCACCCCACCCATCGTGCGTGCCACTCGGGCGGGCGACACGCTGCCGCTGCCGGCCACGTTGAAGATCCCGGTGCGCGACTCGACCACGCCGGTGGCGATGATGTCGACGAGGTCGCTGTCCCAGATGAAGACGAAGCCGGCCTCGGCGCCGGCGACCACGGGCAACACCCGGCGCGACAGGAGGTCACTGATCAGGTTGTCGGTGCCCAGGCCGAGCACCGTGCCCACGCGCAGGACCAACTGGCCGAGGTTCGGGTGGTCGCGGCGGGCCGTGGCCAGCAGGTCCTCCACCAGGCGCTTGTGGTGGCTGTAGGGGAACGTCTCGTTGCCACGCAGCGGGTCATCCTCGGTCAACGGGATCGGGTTGTCCGCGTGGTAGCCGTATGCCGCCCCCGAACTGGTCACGACCAGGTGCTTCACGCCGCCGCCGACGCACGCGGCCACGACGTTGGCGGTCCCGTTGACGTCGACGTCGCGGGCGAGGTCGGGATCGACGGTGCCGTCGAGGATGGCGGCCAGGTGCACGACGTGGGTGATGGCCTCGTCCGCGACCAGGTCGGCCAACCCCGGATCACGGATGTCCATCGTGCGCAGGTCGATCCCGCGAGTGCCGGGAGCACGCATGCCGTCGGGAACGCGGACGTCGATGCCGACGACCTCGTGGGCGACCGCCAGTCGGGCCGCCACCTGGCGACCGATGTAGCCGGCCACGCCGGTCACCAGGATCCTGGGGGCATTGGTCGCGCTCATGCCGTGGCCGCCCGGGGGAGCGGTGCCGGGTCACGACGGGACCACAGCAGTGCGAGGCCGATGCCGGCCACCAGGTGCCACACGCCCCACATCGCCGTGACGAGGATGGCGTCACCCAGTTCCGGCATGAACGAGAAGGCCAGTGCCAGCCCCAGCCCGGAGTTCTGGATGCCGACCTCGAGCGTGACGGCGCGCCGGTCGGGTTCGGCCAGGCGCAGGGCGGACGCGATGGCGAATCCCAGCGCCAACGCGCCGGCGTTCTGGATCACGACGATCGGCACCAGCGTGTCCCACGTGTCGAGGAAGAGCGCCAGGTTCTTGCTGAAGGCCATGCCGACGATCACGAGGAAGACCACGACCGTGACGACACGGGCCGGACGCTCGGCGCGGTCGGCGAAGGCCGGCGCACGGGCTCGCACCAGCATGCCGGCAACGATCGGGACGGCCAGCACGACGGCGATCACGGCCAGGATCTGCAACGGGGACACGACGATGTCGGCCAGGATCCCACTGGTGACGGGGTTGATGCCACCCCAGAAGGCGAAGTTCAGGGGCGTGAGGACCATCGCGGCAACCGACGACACCGCCGTCATCGTGACCGACACCGCGACGCTGCCGCGGGCCAGCCACGTGGCCACGTTCGAGTAGGTCCCGCCAGGGCAGCACGCGACCAGGATCATGCCGATCCCGACCTCTGGCGGGATGTCGAACACCCACACCGCCAGTGAGGTCAACGCCGGCAGGGCCAGGAACTGCGCGGCAAGGCCGGCAACGGGCGCTCGGGGGATCTCCCTGACCCGACGGAAGTCGTCCAGCGTCATGCCCATGGCGACGCCGAACATCATCAGGCCGACGGCGATGTTGACCAGCCACAGGTCAGTGGTCGAGAACTCGATCGCGATGTCGCTCATGGGCTGGCCCCGGGTTCGGGCATGGGGGCGTGCAACTCGTCGAGGTGCGCCTGGACGCGGTCGAGGAACTGGTCCTTGGCCACGTAGTAGGCCATGCGCTCGACCTGGAGGTAGTCGTAGCCCCCGGTCAGCCGGGAATGGGCATTGGTCGCGATCGTGTCGTGCAGTCGTGCCGCGGCCGGATGGCCGTCCCGCAGGCCTGCCAGGTAGGCGGCCACCAGTGCTGCCTGCTTGTTGCGTCCCTCCCATCCCAGCCCGGTCGCCTCGACCATGCCGGTGACGAACAGGTCGTTGCGGCCGGGGTGGAAGGTGTTGAGGTACAGGGCCGGTGCGAAGCCCTCCCAGTTGAGCAGTTCCCGGTCCATGAACGGCCAGTCGAGGCTGTAGCCGGTTGCGGCCATGACGAGGTCGTACGTGCCGCTGCCGCCATCGACGAACTCGACCCGGGAACCGTCGAGGCGTGCCACGTCCGGGCGCGGGGTGATGTCCCCGTGCCCCAGGTGGTGGAGCACCTGCGTGTTGACCACGGGATGGGACTCGTACATGCGGTAGTCGGGGTCGGGCAGGCCGTAGTCGGACGGTCTGCCCACGACCGCTCGAAGCAGCGCCGCGTCCACTCGTTGCTTCAGCGAGCGCGGCAGCGTCGGGCCGCCGGTGCCGATGGTGTCGATGGGTCGACCGGCCAGGAACTTGGGCACGAACCAGTAGCCGCGACGCAACGACAGGTCCACCGACGCCGCCCGGTGCACGGCGTCGACGGCGATGTCGGCGCCCGAGTTGCCACATCCGACCACCAGGACGCGCTTGCCCTCGAACAGTTCGGGTGATCGATAGGTGCTGGCGTGCAGCAGTTCCCCGTCGAAGAACCCCGGCCACGTCGGCATGTTCGGGGTGTGGAACGTGCCGATTGCCAGGACGAGGACCCCCACGTCATGGGTCGAGGAGGTGCCTTCGGACTCGGCAGTGATCGTCCAGCCGTGGGAACGTGGCTGCACCCGCGTGACGGTCGTCGAGAATCGGTAGTGGTCGTACAACTCGAACTCGCGGGCGTAGGCCCGGAAGTAGTCACGCATCTCCCGATGGTGCGGATAGGTGGCGACGTCGTCGTGCATCGGGAACTCTGCGAACTCGGTCATGCCCTTCGACGAGATCAGGTGGGCCGACTCGTACATGGTCGACGTGGGGCTGTCGATGTCCCACAGTCCGCCCACGTCGGAGTGCGACTCGAAGCCGATGACGTCGAACCCGTGCAGCGTGAGGTTGCGTACCGCGGCCAACCCGGTTGGTCCCGCACCGATCACGGCCACTGTCATGCGTCATCCTCCCGTGTGCAGCCGCCGCGCCAGGCCCTTGGCACGGTCGAGCCGAGGCTAGGCCATGGTGACCCCCGTTCTGGTCCTCCACCGGTACTGGACGCGTCACCCCTGCTCAGAGCAGGTCAACCGAATCTCAGGTGGAGGCTTAGGGTTGTAGATCTTTGCCCTGACTTCAGCCTGAAGGCAGCTCGGCAAATTCTGCCATGCAGGGGCGATGCACGGCGATCAACCACGATCAGGCACGACTCGAGCCAAGGATGAGGGACATCCCGACGCCGAGGTGCGGCTCAGCGCCGTCGCGGGGTGCGAAGCTCCACTTCGCGGGCTGGGGGCGGTGGCAGGCACGAGGTGTCTGCGCCCAGTTCCTGCAGGCCACGCAGGTCGCCGCCACTCCAGGCGGCGATGCCGGCCAGGGCAACGTCGTGCATCAGTTGGTCGGGATCGTCGACGTGGTCCAACCCCACCATGTGGCCCCATTCGTGCATCAGCGCGGCGCCCCAGGACCCGTCGCGTGACGTCGTGTCCGGGGACAGCACGACGTCGGCCTGCAGCAGGATCTGGCCGGTGACGAACTGGCCCTGGACGGTCACGGGCAGTGCGAGCGCTCGGTCGGCGTCGGACAGCCATTCAGACTCGTCCGGCGTGGTCATCGTGACCAGCACCGGCATCCAGGCATCGTTGTCGGCCACCGGGCGCTGGGGGCCGACCAGGTTGCCGGTGCCACTGGCGTGCGGCGCATCGGTGTACTGGAAGACGAGGCCCGTGTGGGCGGCCAGCGATGCCACGGCGTCGGCCGCCAGCGGGCGCAGCCATTCGGGATCGGACGGACGCGTGGTCCATGCCACCGGGCTGCAGGGATCCCATCGCACCGGGGAGCCATCATCGCGCAGGTCCCACAGGACGTAACCGTCTCGCCCCAACGCGGCTGCAGACGCGGACACCGGGTCGGAGGACGACTGGGACACGCCCCAGGACACGACCGTGGCTGCCAGGCAGACCGCTGCCACGACGACCAGGATCGGGCCCAGGACGCCACCACGTCGAGCCATGTCATTTCCGATGGTGCTGGGGCTGGGAAGCGGTGCCCGTCGTGACGGTGCCCGTCGTGGGCCCGTCGTGGGCCCGTCGTGGGCCCGTCGAGACTATCCCGGATCACGTCAGGACCACCCCGGACCACCTCAGGTGGGTGCCGGTGACGGACTTCCCGTGGGTGTCGCCGGCGTCGTCGGCGTCGGCGTCGGCGTGGGCGTCGGCGTTGGGTCCGGCGTCGTCGGCTGCGGCGTGGGCGTGGGCGTTGGCGTGGGGGTTGGTGTGGGCGTGGGGGTTGGCGTCGGGGTAGGTGTGGGGGTCGGCGTGGGGGTTGGTGTGGGCGTCGGGGTCGGTGTCGGCGTGGGCGTGGCGTTGACCACATCGAATGCATCCAGGTCCGGCACCGGGAAGTCGACCACCTCCATGCCTTGCGTTGCCGCGTCCATGAACGCCGCCCAGATGGATGCCGGCACGTTGCCGCCCGACAGGCCCTCGATCGGCTCGTTGGAGTCCAGACGACCGACCCAGACGGACGCGGCCAGTTGGGGCACGAATCCGGCGAACTGCCCATCGGCGCCGCCCTGGGTGGTGCCGGTCTTGCCTGCTGCCGGTCGATCCAGCGCCGCGGCCTGGCCGGTGCCGTTGTCGATGACACCGCGCATCACGTCGGTCACGGTGGCAGCGACGTTTGCGTCCAGCACGTCCTGGGGTTCCTCCGCGAATCGGTACAGCTGGTTGCCGTCATTCGACTCGACGAGATTGATCACGTGGGCTTCGACCTTCGAGCCACCCGACGCCAACGTGCCCATGGTCTCGGCGATCTCGATCGGCAGGAATTCGTCGACGCCGAGCGTCATCGACGACCCCAGGCTGAACGTGGGCTGGTCGTTGCGCGAATCCGGCAGGCCCAGCGTGGTCGCCATGTCGCGCACACGGTCCGCGCCGATGTCGCGTTGCAGGTTGACGAAGGCGGTGTTGGCCGACACCGCCAGTGCCTCGCGCAGGGTGATCATGCCGCGGTCCTGGTCGGCGTAGTCGCTGATGATGCCGTCGCCGTCGGGCTCGTCCTCCACCTCGAGCTCGGCGGGGGCGTCGATGCGTGACTCCGGCGACCAGCCATCGTTGACCGCGGCTGCCGTCGTGTAGACCTTGAACACCGATCCGATCTGGCGCCCGCTGCCCTGGACGGCGGCGTTGAACTGCTGCTCGGCGAAGTCGGGGCCACCCACCAGGGCACGAACCTCGCCGGTGGCCGGATCCACGGCCACGAGGGCGCCGGAGAGGTCGGCAGCGTCGAGGCCGGAGTTGGCCAGTCCCTCGGTGACGGCGTCCTCGGCCGGGAGTTGGGCCGTCAGGTCCAGTCCCGTGTGGATCGTGAGGTCCTGGGCAATCGCCTCGTCGCCGAGCAGGTCGACCAGTTCGCGACGGACCGCGTCGAGGTAGTAGGGCGCCACCTGCGATCGCGACGCGGTGCGGTCCGACACCTCCGGCAGTCCTTCGGCCACGAGCGCGTCGTGTTCGGCCTGGCCGATCCAGCCCTCCTCGAGCATTCCTCCCAGCACGTACTGGCGACGTCGGTCTGCGGCCTCGGGCTCCTCGGCGGGATCGAGGCCCTCCGGTGCCTGGATGATGCCCGCGAGGGTGGCCGCCTGGTTGACGGTCAGGTCCGTGGCGGGAATGCCGTAGTAGGTCTCGGCAGCCGCGCCGATGCCGACTGCACCTCGTCCCCAGTAGATCGTGTTGAGGTACCACTCGAGGATGGTGTCCTTGTCCTGCGTTCGTTCGAGCTTCAGGGCGATCGCGGCTTCGTTGACCTTGCGGTACAGCGTCTGGTCATCACCGACGACGGCGTTCTTGACGTACTGCTGGGTGATGGTCGAGCCGCCCTGCTGGACCTCGCCGGCACGAACGTTGACGATCAGCGCGCGGGTGATGCCCAACACCGACACGCCGCCGTGTTCGTAGTAGTCGCGGTCCTCGGCTGCCAGCACGGCATCCACGACGTGGTCGGGCAGGTCCTCGATGGCCACGTCCTCGCGCGTCACGTCGCCGGCGAGCGTGCCCACGACCTCGCCGTTGACGTCGAGCACCGTGGTGGCGGCGGGGGCGATGTCCGACGGCAACGGCACACCGGCCATCAGCACGAACAGGACGGTGGCGCCGACGACGGCGAGCAGCAGCCCCGGGACGATGAGCCACATGGCCCAGCGCCGCCAGCGGGGACGGGTCGACTCGGACGTCGCGGAGCGACGAGCACTGCTGCGGGATGCGGATCGTGAGGATTTGGCCATGGTGGGACGATATCGGCGGACCGGCCCGCGTTCGGTCGCGACACTGGCCGTCCGGTACCTGACCGAGGACTGCCCGCGACCACGGGTCGCGGGCAGTTCGCGGCAGGTCCTGGTGCCGGTCCGGCGGACCCGTTGGTCAGAAGGCCGCTTCGGGCAACTCCATGATCGCACCGTCCTCGGCCATGGCCTGTTCGCGACGGTGACGGGCCTTGGGCAGCACGGCGCGCGCCCAGTAGCGCGTGGCCGCCACCTTCCCGGTGTAGAAGTCGGTGTCGCGACCCGCGTCACCGCCGTCCAGCGCAGCCTGCGCGACCTCGCCCTGGCGCAGCAGCAGCCATCCGATGGTCAACTCGGCCAGTGACTCCAGGAATGCGACGGTGTGCAGGCCCGTCTTGTACAGCTCCTCGGCCTGGTCGGGCTCGGCCATCGCGGTCATGGCCCAGCCCAGCATGTGGCCGAGGTGGCCCTGCACGTCCTCGAGTGCCTGGCCCAGCGCCTTGCGCTCGTCGGCGAAGGTGTCCGTGCCGGCGTCGATGGTGGCCTGGACCTGCCCCGCGAACCACATCAGGGTCTGGGCATTGTCGCGCGCGATCTTGCGGAACACGAGGTCGAGGGACTGGATGGCCGTGGTGCCCTCGTAGAGGGTGTCGATCTTCGCATCGCGGATGTACTGCTCGATGGGGTAGTCGCGGGTGAATCCGGAGCCGCCGAAGACCTGCAGCGACTGCGCCAGCAGTTCGTAGGCCTTCTCGGAGCTGTAGCCCTTCACCAATGGCAGGAGCAGGTCCTCTCGTTGCTTGAAGGCCGCCCGTTCCTCGTCGGACTCGGCAACGATCGCCCGGTCCTGGAGCGACGCCGTGTACATGGCCAGCGCGCGCAGGCCCTCCGCGTGCACCTTCTGGTCCATCAGCAGGCGGCGCACGTCGGGGTGGTTGATGATGGTGACCTTCGGCGCGGTCTTGTCCGTCATCTGGGTCAGGTCCTGGCCCTGGACGCGCAGCTTGGCGTAGTCCAGGGCATTGAGGTAGCCCGTCGACAGCGTCGCCATCGCCTTGACGCCGATGCTCATGCGGGCGTGCTCGATGATCCGGAACATCTGCGCGATGCCGTCGCCGTGGCCGTCCTTGTTGCCCAGCAGGTAGCCCACGGCCGGGCGATCGGGGTCGGCGCCGAAGGTCAGTTCGCACGTCGCCGAGGCCTTGATCCCCATCTTGTCCTCGAGGTTGGTGACCTTGACGCCGTTGCGGTCACCTGCGGTCCCGTCGTCGTCCAGGACGTGGAACTTCGGCACGATGTACAGCCGCAGGCCCTTGGTGCCGGCCTCGCCGCCCTCGGGGCGGGCCAGCACCAGGTGCACGGTGTTGGGGTTGGTCTGGGCGTCGGCAGACGTGATGAAGCGCTTGACACCGGTCAGGTGCCACGTCGATCCCAGGCCGGATCCGTCCTCGTCGGCGACCTTGACTGCCCTGGTGGTGGCAGCGCCGACGTCGGAGCCGGCATCCGGCTCGGTCAGCACCATCGTCGCGCCCCAGTGGCGGTCGACCATGTGGCGGCCGTAGCGCTCGAACTGTTCGGGGGTGCCCTCTTCACGCATGATCTGGGCGAACAGGGGCCCCGTGTGCCACAGGGATGCAGCCGCGTGGCCACCCGCCAACAACTCGTGGGACGCCCAGATGAGCGAGGGCGGTGCACCCATGCCGCCCATCTCCGTGGGCATGGAGAACAGGTGCCATCCGTTGTCGTGGAACGCTCGCAGGGCCTCGTCGAGATCGTCGGGAATCGTCACGTTCCCCTCGGCATCGAGGGTCAGCGGCGTGCGGTCGGCCGACACGAAGGAGTTGGACCAGGGGCCGTCGACGATGAAGTTGCTGAACTCCGCCAGCATTGCCTGGGCCGTGTCCCGGTCCACCGGGAACGCCTCGGAGCCCAGCCAGTCCTGCACCTCGAGGACTTCGTAGAGGTTGAACTCGATGTCGCGAAGGTTGGGCTTGTAGTGGCTCATCGACGTGCTCCTCGAGATGGGGCGCCGTCGGCCGGTGCGTCGTCCGGGGAACGGTTTGCCCGCTAATATGGAACGATCACTCCATTTTGGGAGTAGCGAAAGTGTAGCATCCGCTCCAGAAGATGGCACGCTCGGGATGCGATGGCCGCCGCTGGCAGGCTCGCTGCTGGCAGGCTCGCTGCTGGCAGGATCCACGATCCCGACCCAACCACCGCGACCACAGGACGACAGGGACCACGAATGGCTCGGTACCGAGTGGGACTTGCAACCCGGGAGCGCATCCTGGCGGCAACGCTGGCGGTGTTGTCGGAGCAGGGCCTGGAATCGACGACGTTGAAGTCCATCACCGATCGTGCCGGCGTGGGTGCCGGGTCCTTCTACAACCTGTTCGCGTCGAAGGAGGAGGCCGTCTGGGAGATCCTGTCCAACGCCATCGCGGCGGTGGACCCGGATCCACAGGCACTGGGCAGCGAGACCTCGACCGACCTGGTCAATGCGTTCGTGCAGTTCGTGACCGGCGACGATGCCGTGCTGTCGCGCATCTACCTCCAGTTGGCGTCGACGGCGCCGACCGACGACGACATCGCCGCACGCATGGCGCGAGCCCAGCAGCGACGGGTGGACCGCTTCCACGCGGCGCTGTCACGTGAGCACCCCGATCTCGATGACGGCGTGGTCGCCCTGCACGCCGAACTGCTGGTCGCTGCCCTGACCGGCCTGACCGTGCGGCAGGGCTACGACCCGAGCTTCGACTTCGCCCGCCATGCGCGACTGCTCGACACCGATCCCTCGAGGACCGCCGGGCGCATGGAGCAGGGCTGACCTCGCCGCGCACGTGGCCGCACGCACGACCCCGGCGCCGCGCGCGCCCCGGGCACAGGGCCGCACGCACGATGCCGGCGCCGCGCGCGACCCTCGCGACCCTCTAGACTTGGCGCACACGCCAGGTCGTGACGACCACGGCGATCGGCGGGTCGCCCTCGCCGCGGCCAGCCCCGAGCGCACCCTTTCGTCCAAGGCATCGCATCCCCATGAGCCCCGGTCTTGCACTGGCCATCGTGGCGCTGCTGATTGCCGGCAATGCGTTGTTCGTGGCGGCAGAGTTCGCGTTGGTGGGGTCGTCGCGCGGCGCGATCAACGCCCAGGCCGAGGCCGGCGACCGTGGTGCGCGGCGTGCGGCGGCCCAGTTGTCCAACCTGTCGTTCGTGCTGTCGGCCTGCCAGTTCGGCATCACCGCGACGTCGCTGCTCGTCGGGTTCCTGGCCGAGGACGCCATCGGCGACGTGGTGGTGCGACCGGTCGTCGAACTCCTGGGCCTGCCGGCCGCCACGGCCACCGGTGTGTCCATCGCGGTGGCGCTGCTGCTGTCGACGATGTTGCAGATGGTGGTCGGCGAACTGGCACCCAAGAACCTCGCCATCGCCCGGCCCGAGGGCACCGCCACCGCGACCAGCGGTCCCGTGCAGGTGTTCGCGGTCGTGTTCGGACCCATCATCCGCCTGTTCGACTCGGCCGCGGCCTGGCTCACCCGTCACGTGTTTCGCGTCGAGGTGACCGAGGAACTGGGCAGCGGGTTGAGCATGGAGGAGTTGTCTCGCATCATCGATGCCTCCGGCGAGGAGGGCATGCTCAGCGACGGCCAGACCACGATCCTGTCGCGGACGGTGCGACTGCGTGATCGTCGGGTCGATGACGTGATGCTGCCGCGGCCCGACGTCACCTGGGTGGAAGCCGAACAGGTGGTCGCCGAGCTGCGCACGGTGGCCCGGGAATCGGGCCATTCGCGCTTCCCGGTGCGGGACGGCGATCGCGTCGTGGGGACCGTCCACGTCAAGGACCTGATGGCGGTGCCCGTCGACCTGCACCAGTCAACGACCATGGCCGAGATCGCCGCACCGACGTTGCTGGTGTCGGGCGTCGAGCCGGCGCGCGGGCTGCTGGCACGGTTCCGTGGCGAATCCCGCACCTTCGCGGTCGTCGTCGACGAGTACGGCGACGTCGTCGGCGTCGTGACCATGGAGGACGTGCTCGAGCAGCTCGTCGGCCAGATCGAGGACGAGCACGATCCGTCGCAGTCTCCGGGAGTGACCGTTCGCGACGACGGCACCATCCTGGTGGCGGGTCGTCTGCCGGTCGAACGGATGCCGGAGGCCGTCGGCATCGACCTGCCGACTGGTGACTACGAAACCCTCGCCGGGTTCGTCATCGAGCAGTTCGGCGGCATCCCGGCGGTGGGCGACCGCGGATCGTGGAACGACCACGTGTTCGAGGTCACGGCAATGGACGGTGCCCGCATCGACGTGGTGCTGGTCACGCCGGCCCCCGGCGAAGACGATGCCGACGACGGCGCCGCAGAGGCGGCCGAGGAAGACGGCGGCCCACCACGCGACGAGCCGACCTCGGTGGACGACGACGCGTCCGGGGGTGATGCCCGATGACGGGACTCCTGGTCGCCGCCGAGGCGGGCGCGCACAGCGGGGCAGTGAGCCTGCCGGCGCTGGCACTGGGTGTCGTCCTGTTGGTCGTCAACGCGTTCTTCGTGGCAGCCGAGATCGCCCTGTTGGCGGCTCGCCGCGCCCGGATCGAGGAGCGCGCCGAGGCGGGTGACGCCCGGGCCGTGATCGCCGCCAAGATGCTCGGCGAGTTGTCGGTGACCTTCTCCGGCGCCCAGTTGGGCATCACCATGGCATCGCTGGGGCTGGGCTACGTGGCCGAGCCGGCCGTCGCCACCGTGTTCGCGAACCTGCTGGGCGAAACAGCACTGCCCGAAGCGGCCCAGAACGGCCTGGCCTTCGCGATCGCGCTCGCAATCGTGGTGTTCCTGCACATGGTGATCGGGGAGATGGCGCCCAAGAACCTCGCCCTGGCACGAGCCGAGGACGTCTCCATGATGCTGGCACGCCCGTTCCGTGCCTTCGTGTGGATCCTGCGCCCGCTCATCCTGTTCCTCAACTGGCTCGGCAACCTGCTGGTGCGAGCTGTGGGGGTCCAACCCGTCGACGAGCACGACCTCGCCCAGACGCCGGCCGAACTGGCGCTGGCGCTGCGTGAGTCGGTGGACGAGGGCACCGTCACCGTGATGGAGGGCCGCGTGCTGTCCGCCGCGCTGGAGTTGGGCTCCATCGACGCCGAGGCGGCGATGACCCCGCGCACCGACCTCGTGATGACCGGTGCCGACGAAGCGGCCGGCGCGGTCATCCGCCTGTCCGAGCGCACCGGGTTCACCCGCTTTCCGGTGTTTCGTGGCGACCACGACGAGATCGTGGGCCTGGTGCACGTCAAGGACGTGCTGATCCTCGAGCCCGGTGACGTCGACGGGGTCACCGTCGGGGACCTCATGCGACCGGTGATGGTGGTCCCCGAGTCACGCGACCTCGAGGCCCTGCTGACCGACATGCGTGACGAACGCGCCCACGCGACGCTGGTCGTCGACGAGTACGGCGCCACCATCGGGATGGTCACGATGGAGGACGTGCTGGAGGAACTGGTCGGCGAGATCTCCGACGAGTTCGACGAAGCCGAGCACGTCCGGTCGGTCGGGGATCGCCAGTGGACGGTGGACGGCCTGCTGCGTCGAGACGAACTGCGTCGCCTGACCGGCCTGGAGTTGCCGGAAGGCGAGACCGAGACGATCAACGGGTGGTTGATGGAAGACCTCGGCAGGTTGGTGAGGCGCGGTGACGAGGTCAACCACGACGGGTGGAGCCTGCGTGTCGTCGACCTCAACGGTCGCCGTGCAGGCACGGTCGCGGTCCGCGCGCCCGACCTCGCGCCCGGCAGCCGCGACGACGACGTGCGCATGGCCAGGAAGCCGTGACGACGCGGATCCCCGGCACGAACCCGGCGATGGGGAAGGGGTGTCGGCGTGGCGCGCTTCACGCGTGAGGAACTGGAGGCCCATCGCGATGCCGAGGTCGACGACCTGGTGGGTGACGATCCGCGCCTCGTCATCGTGGGCATCAACCCGGGATTGATGACGGCGGCCACCAACACCCACTTCGCCCATCCCTCCAACCGGTTCTATCCCGCGCTGTACCTGGCAGGGATGACGGATCGTGCCTTGCCCACCGACGGCATCGACGATGCCGCGCGGTCCCACCTGGTCGATCGGGGCATCGCGATCACCAACGTGGTTCGTCGGGCAACCGCCCGCGCCAGCGAGTTGACGACGGCCGAGTACCGAGCCGGGGCGAGGGAACTGGTCGAGCGCCTGGCCACCTGGCGTCCACGGGTCGTGGCCATCGCCGGCCTGACCGCGTACCGCTCGGCCTTCTCCCGGCGCACGGCCGTGGCGGGTGAGCAGCCCGAACCGCTGGCCGGCGCACGGCTGTGGGTGGTGCCCAATCCGAGCGGTCTCAACGCCCACGAAACCGTCGAGTCACTGGCACGGGCCTACCGGGCCCCTGCCGAGGCCGCCGGCGTCGTGCTCGATGCGCCACGATGGGACGCATGAGCCGACCGTCCCGTCGGGGCGCGGTCGCCGCTCAGCCCCCGAACAGGGGCAGGCCGGCATCGGGGTCGTCAGGTCCCGGGATCGGGCCGGGGCCCGACATCCGGTCGGCAGGTTCGGCCGGCAGCGCGTCCACGGCGTGCTGGAGTGGATGCAGGAAGGGCATCGCCGTCGGATCGAGTTCCTCCGGCTCCACGAATGCGGCCAGCCCGTCCTCGAGCAGCGGTGCGGCGGTCAGTTCCGGTGCCTTCTTGCGGGCGCCGTAGACCACGACGACGGCCTCGACACCGTTGATCTCCGCCTGGACCACGAATCCCCATGCCGGCACGCGATTGGCCGCCAACTGGTCGGCAGCGAACCGGGCGAGGTAGTCGTGGCGCGCCTCGTCGTCGTCGGGGAAGCCGGTCAGGGCCACGAGCTGGGTGGACGATCCGCCCGGGACGACGATGGTCGGAGCCACCGGACGCTGGCCCTTGTCGACGAGGTCCATCGCGGCGGCGATCGACAGCTTGCGCAAGTCCTCGAACTGCACGGATTGGGGCCTTCTGATCGGGGCTCGACGAAGCCCGACGGTATCGTCA
>DATFMD010000268.1:0-4135 GCA_035267125.1 Nitriliruptoraceae bacterium
ACGATGGTGACACTGTGGGAGTCGGCGGGTGCCCGTGGCCAGGCTGCGATGGAACGCATGATGCCCTTGTTCGAGTCGGGGGTGCTGGATGAGCGTCATGGGGAGCCCCATCCTGTGCAGCCCGTCCATGTCTACGTCCGCAGCTCCCACTAGCCTGCGATGCACGTGGTCCCATTGCGTTGGGGAGACCGACGTGGCAGGTGGATCCGGGGAGACAACAGGGGTGGCCATGACGATGGATGAGGTGCAGGTGGTCTCGGCCCGAGCGTTGGTGCGGGAGGACGGCTCGTCGGACGTCGTGCGCAGCCACGCCGTGGATGACCCGGGGTTGTGGGCCGGTGTGTCGACCATCGATGTCGGCGTGGAGACGGGCTGGCATCACCACGGCTCCAACACGACCGTGTTCCAGATGGTGTCGGGGTCGCTTCGGGTGGAATTCGGGGATCCTGTCCGAGCATCCGAGGCTGGCCCGGGTGACTTCGTCATCGTCCCGCCACGCACTCCCCACCGCGAGATCGTGACAGGCGACGAGGTGGTCGAGGCCGTGGTCATCCGGTTCGGTGACGGCGAGGGGCCGTTGACCGTCGAACTCGAGGGTCCTGGCGGGTGACAACCTGGCACCCGGTGTCGTCTTCACGTGAGCGGGGGCGTCATCGTGATGCCGCGCGGTCGAGGAAGTGCTCGTGGGGGTCCAGCCTGAAGCGTGCGTAGGCGATGATCAGGAAGATGACGAGCGCCATCGCGGGCCAGGCAACGACCGTGCGGGTGACGACGAACTCCGAGGCCGACGTGTTCGTGAGGTGTCGGGCCTCCCAAGCGGTGGCGGCCAACTCGGCCATCGCCCAGACCACGGTGACCTGTGCCGAGACACGTCGGTGGATCGGGTGGTGCGGGGTCATGTGCCGATACGGCGTCACCAGCGGCAACAGGAACGACGCCGCTGGACGTCGGGTGAAGGCGGTGGCACCAACAGCGAGCGCGAGAAGCGCGCTGAGGACCAGCCCTGTTCCGAAGTAGACGACCTGTGACTCGGTCAGCACACCGGCGATCGCCTTCGCCGCCGTGTACACGAGCGAGGTCGGCAGGAGGAGCCCGATGCTGCCTCCGCGCTGGCGACGCAGGACGATGGCGACCACGGACGCGACGCTGGCAGCGACCATCGCCGGGACCAGGCCGAGCCATGCGTCGAAGACGAGAAAGGCTGCCACCGGTGCGAGCGAACCCACCGCTGAAGCGGGACTGACGGACGTCACCTTGGTCGCGACCGGGTGGACGCCGTCGGGGATCGCCCTCCCGGCAGTCGAGGTCGGTGATGGCCAGCCGTGCTGTCGTGCGGCCATGTGAAGGTCCTGTCGTCGGGCATCGGCTGCGGCCGACGCTTCGGATCCAGTCTCACGGCGGTCACGGCCGGACGCATCAACCGATCGGTCGATTGCGGAACCGCCCCCGTGGCTGACGTCAAGGCGGCGGTCCCGACCCACAATGGTCCAGCACGCTCCAACGACCAAGGGAACCGACGATGCACACCAACACGATTGAGACCGCCACGACCACCGTGGATTCACCAAGGGGCACTCCGGCAGGCCTGGATCGCGGCCTGCTCATGGCGGGTGCGAAGGCGACCGGCCTCGGCGTCGTCGCCGTCATGGCCACCTACCTGGTTGCTGTCGGCGTCGGCCAGGGCCTGCTCGTTGCCGGTCCTGACGGGACGGCGATGGAGGTGACCTCGGGCAGCATCTTCGGCATGACGGTCCTCGGAGGGACCATTGCCGTGGTGCTGGCCCGGGCATTCGGTCGCTGGTCGTCGAGGCCCCGCCTGACCTTCCTGGCGACGACCGTGGTGGGCGTCCTGGCCTACGCGGCCGTGCCGTTCGCCGCCGCCGAGACGGTGGCCAGTGCCCTGTGGCTCAACGGCATGCACCTCGCCGTGGCCATCCCCGTTCTGACCATCCTCGCGCGCCACCTGCCCAGGGACCGCTCCTGAGTCGACGTCTACGCTCACCCACACCATGTCGACCACACGCGAACCGGGTCTCGGCAGCGACACCCATGTCCGGCCCGCCCTGCTGTGGGCCGGGCTGGGCGCCGCCACGTTCGTCGCGGGGATGGCGCTGGCCTATCGGCCGTCCCTCGACACCGACGCAGGAGTCGTGCTTGCGGTCCTGCCCTGGGTGCTGCTGGCCGCCGGCGCCGTCGCCTTCGCCGATGTCTCGACACCGGTCCGCGCGGTCGCGCTCGGGGTCGTGCTCGTCGCCTGGGCCGTCCTGCTGCTCGACAACGACGCCTGGTCGGTCCTGAGCTTCGGGGTCTACCTGCTCTGCTACACCTTCGACAACCGCCGCCCACTCGTCGGCATTTCGCTGTCCGGAGTGGCCACGGCCGTCTGGATCGGGGCGTGGACGCTGTCGGACAACCCTCCGTGGGTCGTGCTCCTCCCCGGGTTCGTGTTCATCGCGGCATCCACGTTGTCGGTCGCGATGCACCGCACGGGAGCGATGGCCGAGGAACAGGCAGCACTCGCCGCACAGCTGCGGGCGACCCGCGACGAGTTGGCGGAGTCGGAGCGATCGCGCGGGGTGCTGGAGGAGCGGGCCCGGATGGCTGGCGAGATCCACGACACGCTCGCCCAGGGCTTCACCTCCATCGTGCTGCTTGCCCGGACCGGGCAACATGGAGAGCCGACGGCCACGCTGGCCTCGATCGAGAGCGCTGCCGAGCACTACCTCGCCGAAGCACGTCGCATCGTGCGTGCGGCCCAGCCACGTGAGTTGGAGGGCAGGTCGTTGCACGACGCCTTGGCGCGCCACGTCGAGACCTCGCTTCCCCAGGGTCCGCAGACGACGTTCCGTGTCGTCGGCGAGCCCGTGACGCTGACTGGCGACGTCGTGGTGACCCTCCTTCGTGCCACCCAGGAAGGGTTGCGCAACGTCGATGCGCATGCGCAGGCAGGCGTGGTCGACGTCACGCTGTCCTACCTCGACGACGTCGTGGCGCTGGACGTGCGCGACGACGGGATCGGCTTCACGCCCGGCCAGGTCAACGAGCGCGGCACCCTCACGGGAGGCCAGGGCCTCGAGTCCCTGGCACGTCGAGCCGAGGCGCTGTCGGGCACGCTGACCATCGAGTCCGAGGCGGGCGAGGGTTCGGTCCTGTCACTGCAACTCCCGGCGAGTTCGTCGTGAGCCCACCCATCACCGTCATCGTCGCCGACGACCATCCGGTGGTCCGGGCGGGCATCGTGGCGCTCATCGGGGCCCAGGACGACCTCGTGGTCGTCGACCAGGTCGCCAACGGCCGCGAGGCGATCGCCGCGGCGCTCCGCCACCAGCCGAGCGTGGTCGTGATGGACCTGCGCATGCCCGACGTCGACGGTGTCGCCGCCACGGCCGCGATCCGCGAACGATGCCCGACGGTGGCCGTCCTCGTCCTCACGACGTTCGACACCGACGAAGCCATCGTCCGGGCAGTCGATGCCGGTGCGGCCGGCTACCTGCTCAAGGACGCTCCGACCGACCAACTCGTCGACGGCGTCCGGCGAGCGGCGGCGGGCGAGACCGTGCTGGCAGCCCCCATCTCGAGGCGGCTGCTCGAGCGGATGACCGGCACCCAGACCGACGCGCTCACCGCACGGGAGATCGAGGTGCTCCGACAGGTCGCCGACGGCAACACGAACGCGGAGGCCGCCGCCGCGCTCCACATCAGCACGGCGACGGTCAAGACCCACCTTCTCCACATCTACGGCAAGCTCGGAGTCTCCGACCGGGCGGCCGCCGTGTCCCGCGCCTACGAAACCGGTGTCCTGTCCGCCTGATCGGCTGGGCTGGCCCGGCGTGCAGGGGGCCTCGGCGGCGCGGTGTGGCCGGTCCGAGGGGCTACGGTCCGCCTGACTGTCCCTGTTCATGCTGTCGATGGGCTTTCGGTGCCAGCGTTCCTGGTTCCCTCCTCGTTGGTCTCACGTTCGTGGTGCAAGGGGCTGTGGCGCAGGCATCGATCGACGACGTCATCGATGACGAGATGCCGGCATCGGGCGTGCCGGGCCTGGCCTACGCCGTCGTGGCCGATGGCGACATCACGGCTGTGGGTGCGCGCGGCGTTGCCAGGATTGGAAGTGACCGCGAGGTCACGCCGGACACGC
>DATFMD010000269.1:0-2960 GCA_035267125.1 Nitriliruptoraceae bacterium
CCGGGGCGTGGCCGGACCGTGGACACGTCGTTGGCGCTGCCGCTGGCGGCCGACACGCCGCTGGTGCTGCTGGTCACGATGAAGGGCGCGTCGATCAGCGCCCAGGTCAACGGCGCATTCGCTGGCAGCTGGGCGTTCAACAGTGCCGTGGCCGACGGCGCGTTTGGGCTGCTGGTCACCGCTGGCGTCATCGAGGCCGATGACGTCCGGGTCCGCACCAACGGGCTCGTCGCCGGCACCGCCTCGACGACTTCGACCCCATCAGCGTCAACGACGGCGGCGGCGGTGGGCACCGAGTCCCCGTCGTCGTCCGTCGATCTCGGGGTGACCACGACGTCGGCGATCCAGACCAGCACCGTGCTGGTGGTCCTGGACGGCGCCACCGGGGTGACCTACGACGGCCCCGTGACCATCCAGGGGATCGACGTCCCGGCGCTCACACTGCCCAGCATCCTTCGGCGCCACCGTGGTCAGGTGGCGGCCGCGATCGTGGCCCTGCTCAACGAGGCCTTCACGGATCTGCAGGTGAAGTTCACGCTCACACCACCGGCGGACGGGCCCTACTCGGTCGTCTACGTCGGTGGCAGCGGTGACGAGTTCGTGACGGAGTTCGGTGAGTTGTGGGGCATCGCGGAGGGTGTCGACGCCGGGAACCTCGACCCCTCGGACAAGGCGTTCGTGTTCAGCGACGCCATCACCCTGCTGGGCTTCACGGTCGACGACTTCGCCCGGGCCCTCGTGCCCTACATCGGGCACGAGGTCGGCCACCTGTTCGGTCTCGAGCATGCCATGCACATCGGGGGCGAGGAGGACGTCGACCCTGGACTCGTCCACATGGCGTGGAAGCCGTACACGCACATCGAGATCGCCAAGGACGTCCGCAACGACATCCTCGACGACGGAATGCTCACGATCGCTGGACATGACTATCCCGTGCACCCGCTGGTCGTGGAGGCGATCACCTACCACGCCGGCTACTACTTCGCCGGCACGGTGGGTCCCGACGGCTTCCCGGACCTCGTCATGGGGCAGTCGCTCATCCACCCGATCGACACCGGCACGTGGTTGGCCCGCGTGCTGGACATGGCGTGGCAGGCGCAGGAGGATGGCGCCCCGTTCACGCAGGTGGAACGGTTGCAGATCCTGGCGTTCGCGTATGGCTACGCGACGCACGCGGCGGGCGACTTCTGGGCGCACACCCTCGTCAACGAGTTCACCGAGGGCGAGTTCCCGGGTGTGCTCGACCTGGCCGGCGACGACAGGGACCTCGCCAACGCGGTCCGGCACTTCATGGCCGAGGGGTACGTCGGTGACGCGACCCCGGGGCTCGACCTCGATGGCACCAGCAGCCTGCTCCCCGACGGGGACATCAGCGACGACGCGACCCCGGGCATCGTGTACGACGCCCCACTGCGGTTCATCTACGAGACGCTGATCAAGGCGTTCCCCGGCGACCCGACGGCCGAGGCGAACACCGGCCTGCGGCCCATTGCCGCGGTCGATGGTGGCGCAGGCAGTGGCCAGGACTACTTCGAGTTGATCGAGACCGCCGACGTGCCGCTGCTGCCGCTGGACCTCACGTTCCGGCAACTCGGGTTCCGGGTCGGCATCGCAGGTGTCACGATCCAGCTCGGCGACGGCGTCGACCCGGCCCAGGTGTTCGACGCCTTCGGCTTCGGGTCCGCGGACGGCCGGTACACCGTCACGGGCATCTCGCCCGACGGGCTCCGGCTGTACGTCGACGAGCAGATCGATGTCGGCGGCGGCGACCTCGTCAAGGGTGACGAGTGGCTGACCACCAAGCCCAGCCGGGGGCTCGTCATCGACCAGTTCGTGACGCTCAAGGGCGAGCTCGAGGCACTCGCCGACACCCTTGACGCCGTGCCGGGCACGACACCCGTCGTCGACACCTACAGCGACCTCGAGCAGGAACTCCTCGACCTGCTCACCGACGGTGATCCCGGGACCAATCCCGATGCCGAACTCCTCGACCACTACGCCCGGGCATACCTGCGCAACTGGATCCTCGAGATCGAGGACGGCCTGGCGAACTGGGGAACCGTCGGCCTCGCCCTGACACGGGCGTTGTTCGACCCGCAGGCTCGTCGCCGCATGCAGAACATCGAGGGACAGCTGGTCGGGGCCGACATCGACCCGAGGCGGCAGGACTACGAGGCGGGGGTCACACCGATCGACGTCTTCCTGTACGAGCTCGATGACCCGAACCAGGATGGCGACCTCAGCGACTCGTACATCAGCAACCACCTGCTGGCGATGTTCGGCGTGCCGCAGGCGCTCATCGACGTCAGGGAGGCCCTGGGAGCGTTCGGCGAAGTCCTCGACGACGTGATCGTCGGCCCGCTCGGCCTGGCGGGGAACCCCTTCTTCCAGACGAAGGAGGAGTTGGCGGAGATCCCCAAGGCCTTCCTCCGGGACTTCATCGAGACGAAGTACGGCATCCCGTTCGACCTGTTCGAGCAACTCAACGGACTGGCGAACAAGATGGACCTGAAGTCCATCGACATCGGGTCCAGGCACGTCGAGGTGTTCACACCCTCGGACCACGAACGGCTCGACAGCTACATGGGCATCGAGGGCATCGTCCTGGGTGCAGACATCGTCGTGCAGACCGGTCCGGGCTTCGAGTTCTACGCCGACGCGGCAGGGTCGCTCGACGAGAACGTCGAGTTCGACAAGCAGGCCTTCGCCGCGTACCGCAACAGCGTCACGCTCGCGAAGCTGCTGCTCCTGCACGAGACGATGCTGCTCGAGGTGCCCGACCCGAGCGACGGGCAGCTGAGTGCGTTCGTCAACGACAACATCGCCGCTGGCTGGGCAGCACTGTCGGCGGGGCAGCAGGCGGCCCTCCAGGCAGAGCTCGGATACGACCCCTCGACCGTCGTGTACGACTGGAGCGAACTGCAGGTCTGGGGCGCGCATGGCGGCAACTTCCTGACGAC
>DATFMD010000270.1:0-13938 GCA_035267125.1 Nitriliruptoraceae bacterium
CGCATGGGCACGATCCTTGCTGACACGGTGGACGCCACCACTGGTGGCACGGGCAACGGTAGGGCGCATCGACATCGATCGGCCATCGCCGATCGCCATCCGGGGCCACGGCACCGGCTACCGTGCCAGACAAACCGCCCCGCCAACCTGCACCGAAAGGGCCGCCGTGGCCAACGTCGAACTTCCCCAGCTCGGAGAGTCCGTCACCGAAGGCGTCGTGACCGCCTGGTTGGTCGAAGTCGGTGACACGGTCGAAGTCGACCAGGCGATCGTGGAGATCTCCACCGACAAGGTCGACACCGAGATCCCGTCGCCGGTGGCCGGCGTGGTCAAGGAACGCAAGGTCGAGGTCGACGACACCGTCGAGGTCGGTGCGGTCCTTGCCGTCATCGGCGAGGACGACGGTGCCGATGCGGCAGACGGTGACGGCAGCGACAGCGACGACGGCGCCACCGACCAGGACAGCGCCGACGACCAGGACAGCGCCGACACATCCCAAAAAGCCCCGTCAGATGCCGAGGCCGACACCGGAGACAAGGCCAGCACCCAGGATTCCGCGGCCGCGGGCGGCGGTGGCGGTGGCGCCCAGGCAGACGCCCCGGCAGACGCCCAGCCCGCCAGTGCCAGCGCTCCCACGGGTTCGAAGGTGGCCAAGGCCGACGACGACACCCACGACGTGATCATCGTCGGTGCCGGCACCGGTGGCTACTCAACGGCATTGCGCGCCGCCCAGTTGGGCCTGTCCGTCGCGCTGGTCGAGAAGGCCAAGGTCGGCGGGACCTGCCTGCACTGGGGCTGCATCCCCACCAAGGCCGTCCTCCAGACCGCCGAGGTCGCCGAACACGCCCAGGAGGCGGGCGAATTCGGTGTGAACGTGGACTACCACGGCATCGAGGTGGCGGCCATGAACGCCCACAAGGACGGCGTGGTCGACAAGATGTGGAAGGGCCTGCAGGGCGCGTTGAAGGGTCGCGGCGTCGAGACCGTGATCGGCACGGCCACGTTCACGGGACCGAAGTCGGTCACCGTCGCCACCGAGGACGGCGACCGTGACCTGTCGGCGCCGGCCATGGTGATCGCGACCGGGTCGGTGCCCATCGACCTGCCGTTCGCGCCGGCGGATGGCGACAAGATCATCAATTCGGACCATGCCCTGCGGATGGAGGAACTGCCCAACTCGGCCATCGTGTTGGGATCCGGCGCCGTCGGCATGGAGTTCGCGACCGCCTGGTCGGCCTTCGGCGTCGACGTGACGATCGTCGAACTGCTCGACCGCCTGTTGCCACTCGAGGATGCCGACTCCTCACGCGAGGTGGCCCGCGCCTTCCGCAAGCGCGACCACCTCACCGCCCTGACCGGCACCAAGCTGACCTCCGTCGACACCGACGGCGATGGCGTGACGGCCACGGTCGAGACCGCCAAGGGCGACACCGAACTGATCGAGGCCGACCTGCTGCTGGTGGCAGTCGGGCGTCGTCCCGTCACCGAGGACATGGGCATCGAGGCCACCGGGGTCGAGACCACCGACCGCGGCTTCGTCGTGGTCGACGAGTACTGCCGCACCAACGTCGACGGCGTCTATGCCCTCGGCGACGTCATCGCAACCCTCGGCCTCGCCCACGCCTCGTTCGCCGAGGGCTTCCTGGTTGCCGACCAACTCGGCGGCCTCGACGTCGTGCCGATCGACTACAAGGGTGTGCCGCGCGTGACCTACAGCCACCCCGAGGTGGCCTCGGTGGGCTACACGGAGGCCGAGGCGACCGACGCGGGATTCGAGGTCGTGGTCGAGAAGTACCCCTTCCAGGCCCTGGGACGTGCCGCCATGATGAAGGCGACCGGCATGATCAAGGTCATCGCCGAAGCCGACGACTCGGCCGAGGGCGGTGCCGGTCGCGTGCTCGGCATCCACATCGTCGGTCCGCGCGCCACCGACCTGATCTCCGAGGGCCAACTGATCTACAACTGGGAAGCCCTGCCAAGCGAGGTTGCCCAGTTCGTCCACGCACACCCCAGCCTCGGCGAGGCGATCGGCGAGGCCCACCTCGCCCTTGCCGGCCGCGGCCTGCACGGCTGACGTCCGCGAGCGACCCACGACCGGCCCGCTGAAGACCCGACATCCACCGACGCGCATCCACACCAACGCGCCGAACCAGACCAAGGACATTCCGAGCGCAGCGAGGAATTCCACCGCGTCCGCCGGACGCGCCACGACCCGGGAGCACGAGCAATGGCAAACGTCGAACTTCCCCAACTCGGAGAATCGGTCACCGAGGGCATCATCACGGCATGGCTCGTGGAGGTCGGTGACACCGTCGAGGAGGATGACCCCATCGTCGAGGTGTCCACCGACAAGGTCGACACCGAGATCCCCTCCCCCGTCGCCGGCGTGGTCCAGGAACTGCGTGGCGAGGTCGACGACACCATCGAGGTCGGCCAGGTCATCGCCGTCATCGGTGATGGCGACGACGCGGGTGGCTCGGATGGATCCGGCGACGAGGCCGACGCCGAATCTGACGGCGACGACGACGTGAGCGGCGCGCCAGAGGACACCGAGACCTCCGAGGAAGTGGCCAGGGAGATGGAGGCGGAGGACGCCGACGCTGCGGGTGACGGCGACGACGACCGCCCCAGCCAGCAGACCGCCTCGGCGCCGACCACGCCCCAGTCCGACGCTGCCGCCGATGCCGGATCCGCTCCCGACACCGGTCGCGACGGCGAGGTCGCCAGCAGCGACGCCGTGCTCACGTCGCCGCTGGTGCGCAAGCTCCTGCGCGAAGCCGGCATCGACGCGGCCAACGTGGCAGGCAGCGGCCCGGGTGGCCGCATCACCCGCGCCGACGCCGAGGCCGCGGTGGCCAACCCGCCGGCACCCAGCGGCACCGGCGCAGGTGCAGCGACCCCGGACTCGCAGGCGGCCCCGGATTCGCAGGCGGCCCCGGCCGCCGGCGCCGGCATCGTGCCTGCCCCGGTCACCGTGGCTCCGGCCACGGCGGCATCGCGGCCACAGCCCTCGCCGACCCAGGTCGACTTCGAGGGCCAGCGCGAAGTCGTCCAAGACCTGTCCCGGGTGCGCAAGGCCATCGCCAAGGGGATGATGGAGTCGATCCAGAACACGGCCCAGTTGACCGCGGCGGTGGAGGTCGACATGACCCCCGTCATGAACCTGCGGGCAGCCGTCAAGGACGACTTCAAGGCCCGCGAGGGTGCCTCGTTGTCGCCCCTGCCGTTCGTGTGTCGCGCCGTCGCGATGACCATCCCTCGCCATCCGACCGTCAACGCCCGCATGGACCTCGACGCCGGCACGGCGACCTACTTCCGCCACGTCAACCTCGGCATGGCCGTGGACACCGAGCGCGGTCTGCTGGTCCCCAACATCAAGGACGCCCAGGACCTGACCGTCCCGGCACTGGCTCGTCGCATCGCCGATCTCGCCAAGCGCACCCGCAACAAGAAGATTTCGCCGGACGAGATCTCGGGCGGCACGTTCACGATCACGAACACGGGCTCGCTGGGCACGCTGTTCGACACACCCATCCTCAATGCACCGGAGGCCGCGATCCTGGCCACCGCCGCCATCGAGAAGCGGCCCGTGGTGGTCTCGGACGCATTCGGCGACTCCATCGCCATCAGGTGGATGAGCTACCTGTGCATGACCTACGACCATCGCATCCTGGACGGCGCCGACACCGCTCGGTTCCTGCAGGACCTCAAGTGGGTGATCGAGAACCACGACTGGGCCAGCGAGGTCGCTGGCTGACCCACGACCACACACGACCACGCGGAACGCGGATCGCCCACGACGGGCGGTCCGCGTTCCCTGTTGGCGGGACTCCGCCATCCGTGGCTCCGGACCTGCCCGGCAAGGTCCGCGGGCGTGTCCTCCGCGGGCGTGTCCTCCTCCGCGGGCGTGTCCTTGGTCGTGTCCGTCGGCGGATCGGGAACAACCTCGTCCGGACGGGAATAGTTGCGCAGGCAACCACGTTTGTGAAGGTGCGCACAATGTGCCCACACGCACGCAGATCCCGACAACCAAGGACCACCCCGATGAGTACCGCAACACTGACGCCCGCCCTGACTGGCACCTACGCGATTGACGCCACCCATTCCCGCCTGGGCTTCGTGGCGCGCCACGCCATGGTCACCAAGGTGCGCGGCAACTTCAACGACTTCACCGGTTCGGGCCACTTCGACCCCGAAACCCCGTCCAACTCGAACGTGTCGGTCACCATCCAGGCCAAGAGCATCGACACCCGCAACGAGGACCGCGACACCCACCTGCGCAGCAACGACTTCTTCGCGATGGACACCTACCCCACGCTGACCTTCGAGAGCACCGACGTCGAGCAGGTCGACGGTGACACCTTCCGCGTGACCGGCGACCTCACCATCAAGGACGTGACCAAGTCGGTCACGATCGACTTCGACTACGAGGGTGCGGCCACCGACCCGTTCGGTCTCGACCGCATCGGGTTCGAGGGCACCACCACGGTCAACCGCAAGGAGTTCGGCCTCGACTGGAACACCCCGCTGGACGCCGGCGGCGTGCTCGTGTCCGACAAGGTCACGCTCGAGTTCGAGATCTCGGCCGTCAAGCAGGACGCCGAGGGCTGACCACACCCCTGGCCACTCCGCGGGCAGCCGCCGCCACCACACCCGGTGATCCGGCCGGCCTGCAGCCGCGGCACCCCCGACGCCGACCGCCCCCAGGGCGGTCGGCGTCACACGTCGCGGTGACGTCGCCCCTCCCACCACCGGCGTGGGGCACACTGCTCGCATGCACGACCACGACCAGCCCCCACTCCTGCGCACCGATGGCGTGCGACCGTGACGGCGTCGTCACCCGATGCCCGCGACACGGTGTGGGCACACCGCAACTTTCGTCTGCTGCTGTCGGCCAACGTCGCCGACATGGCCGGTACGGCGGTGGCGCCGATCGCGCTGGCCTTCGCCATGCTCGACCTCACCGGGTCGTTGACCGACCTGGGCCTGGTCGTGGGCGCGCGGTCGCTCGGCCTGGTCGTCCTGCTGTTGTTCGGTGGCGTGCTGGCGGACCGATTCCGGCGCTCCACCGTGCTCACGTGGTCCAACATGGTCAACGGGGTCACCCAGGCCGGCGTGGCCATCCTCGTTCTGACCGGGACGGGTTCCGTGCCGACCTTGGTCGGCCTGTCGCTGGTGGCCGGGGGCGCCGACGCGCTGTCCTTCCCGGCCAGCCAGGGAGTCCTGCCCCAGACCGTGCCGCGGCACATGCTGCAACAGGCCAACGCCGTCAACTCGTCGGGACGCAACATCGTCAACCTGCTGGGCGTGGTGGCGGGCGCCGCCATGGTCGCCATCGTCGGGCCCGGGTGGGGCATCGCGGTGGATGCGGCATCGTGCCTGCTGGCGGCCGCCTTGTTCAGTCGCATGCGCCTGCCGCCACGAGTGCGCGAGGAGGCCTCGACGATGCTCGAGGACCTGCGCGAGGGCTGGCACGCCTTCACCGCCCACCAGTGGCTGTGGGTCACGGTGCTCGCATTCATGGTGCTCATGATCTCGTTCATGGCCACCATCACCGTGCTGGGGCCGGCAATGGCGGACCAGACGATCGGTCGGGCCCAGTGGGGTTGGGTGCTCGGAGTGGAGGTGACCGGCGTCCTGGCGGTCACCCTGACCCTGGCCCGTCGTGGCCGGCGAGGGACGCGCTTGTGGATCGGCATGGTCGGCATCATGGTGCCGGCAGCGTTCATCATCGCGCTTGGCGTGGCACCGACCCTGCCGGTGTTGTTCGCCACCGCGCTGTTGTCGGGGCTCGGCATCGGCTACTTCGACGTCGCCTGGGAGACCAACCTGCAGGCCAACGTCGCCGAGGAGCACCTGTCCCGCGTCTACTCGTTCGACGCACTGGGCTCGATCGTGATGACGCCGGTGGGCCAGGCCGTCGCTGGACCCATCGCGGCCGCCGTGGGGCTGTCGGCGACACTGGTCGGCGCCGGTGTGCTGGTCGTGGTCGTGGTCCTGGCTGCGCTGGCGGTCCCGTCCGTTCGCACCCTGCCGCGGCCTCGACTGGACCTGGCAACCGACCCAGCCACCGCCCAGGACGACACGTCATCCGGCGACGCCGGTCCGGGCACCGTCACTCCTTGATGCGGACCATGCCCTCCTGGCCGACCGTCGCCACCAGCGTGCCGTCGCGGCTGAACATGCGGCCGACGCCCAGGCCGCGACCGGACTGGGCCGACGGCGAGTTCTGCGCGTACAGCACCCAGTCGTCGGCACGGGCGGGCCGGTGGAACCACATCGCGTGGTCGAGACTTGCCGGGCGAAGTCGTGGGTCGGACCAGGCGATGCCGTGACGACGCAGGATCGACTCCAGCAACGAGTAGTCCGAGGCATATGCCAGCACCGCGGCGTGCACCAGGGGGTCGTCGGGCAACTGGCCGTCCGCACGCAGCCACACGCGCTGTGCAGGGTCGCGGGACTCGGCTGGTCGTGACCAGATCTGTCCGTCGACATGGCGCAGGTCGATGGCACGACGCTGGGCGAAGGTGCGTGCGCGGGCGTCGTCGAACGACGCGAGCAGCGTGGCATCGGGCGGCAGTGACTCGGGGTCGGGGGCAGCCGGCATCTCGTCCTGGTGGTCGAGACCGCCGGCGGGGTCCTGGAACGACGTGATCATGGACAGCAGGATCCGCCCTTCCTGCATGGCGTGGACCCGACGCGCCGAGAACGACCGTCCGTCGCGCATGTTCTCGACGCTGAACTGGATCGATTCCTGGCTGTCACCGGGACGCAGGAAGTAGCCGTGCATCGAGTGGACCTGGCGCTCGGAGCCGGCGTCGACCGTGCGGCCGGCGGCAATGAGGCACTGGGCGAGCACCTGGCCACCGAAGACACGTCCGTGTGGCATCGGTTGGCTGCGGCCGACGAAGACCCGCGCGGTCGTCGTGTCCGTCGCATGGGCGCCACTGACGTCGATGCGGCGAGCGCCGACCTCGGTCAGGTCGAGCACGTCCAGCAGGTCGGCGACGGGGTCGAGGTCGTGGGTCGAGTCATCATCCATGGCCCGGAACCTACACGACTGGCACACTCGCCTCCTGCGACCGGAGCCACGATGACCAACCCGCCCGACACCACCGGCGACACCCGGTCCGCGCCCGTGCCCATCCGGGTCGGCATCGTGGTGTTCGACACGGTCGACCTGTTGGACGTCGGGGGGCCCTACGAGGTCCTGCTGACCGCCAATCGGCTCGTCGAACGAGCCGGCGGTCCCCCACCGCTGGCCATCGAGACCGTCGCCGTCGGCGACGGGTCCATCACTGCGTACGGTGGGCTGGGCCTGGGGGCATCCACGTCCATGGCCGACGCCGACGGGTTCGACGTGCTGGTCGTACCCGGCACGATCGACGTCGACGCCGTCATCGCCGACCGGGCCGTCATGGCGGACATCGAGCAGTTGGCGCAGACCACGCCACTGGTGACCACGGTGTGCACCGGCGCGGTGATCCTGGCCGCGGCTGGCCACCTCGACACCGTGGCACGGGCCACGACCCACCACGAGGACGTCGCCGTGCTGGCCGAGTCGATCGGACCTCGCGCCGTCACCGCCCGCTGGGTCGACGCCGGCGACATCATCACGTCAGGCGGCCTGTCCAGCGGCATCGCGATGGCACTGCACCTGGTGGAGCGACTCGTCGACCGCGACCTCGCCGTCGCCACGGCCGCCCAGATCGCCTACGAATGGGATCCCGCCGACGGCATCGTCACCGCGTGAGCGAGCGCCCGTCCAGCCGATGGGCCGCGTGCCCCGTACCGCCAGTCGGTTCCCCGATTGAAATCACCACACGCCAAGGATGCATGCATGCCGACACACGACGACCGCGACCTCGACATCGTGGTGCATGGCGCCACCGGCTTCGTCGGCACGTTGACGGCGGCGCGTCTGGCGACGGTCGCCAACGACGACCTGCGCATCGGCCTGTCCGGGCGGTCACGCGCGAGGCTGGCCGCCGTGCGCGACGACCTCGGTGACGCCGCCGCCGCGTGGCCACTGCTGGAGGTCGACGCCCTGGACGACGACGACATGGCACGACTGGCTGGCTCGGCCCACGTCGTCGTGTCAACGGTCGGGCCGTACGCACGCCTGGGCATCCCGCTCGTGCGGGCGTGTGCACGAGCGGGCACCCACTACGCCGACCTCACCGGCGAGACCGTGTTCATGCGCGAGTCGATCGACACGGCCCATGACGTGGCAGTCGCCAGCGGTGCCCGGATCGTGCACAGTTGCGGCTTCGACTCGATCCCGTCCGACCTGGGCGTGTTCCTGCTGGCCGAGCACGCCCGTGCCAACGACCTCGGCACGCTGGGATCGACGACGCTGGTCGTCAAGGCGATGCGTGGTGGCATCAGCGGTGGCACGGTCGACTCGATGCGGGGCATGATCGACCAGGGGATCTCGGACCCCGACCAGCGCCGGGTGCTGACCGACAGCCACGCGTTGAGCCCGGATCGCGACGCCGAGCCCGGCCCTCCCGACCGTGATCCCGTCGGGATCATCCACGACCCCGACCTCGGTGGGTGGCTGGCCCCGTTCGTGATGGGCATGGTCAACTCCCGCGTCGTCCGGCGCTCGAACGCGCTGTCGGACCACGCGATGGGGCGCGACCTCGAGTACCGCGAGTTGATGCTGGCCGGAGGCTTGCCGTTCGGGCCGGCCAAGGCCGCCGCGATCGCCGCGGGACCGCCGGCGTTGGCGGCCGGGTTGGCCTTCCCCCCGACACGGGCACTGTTGGACCGCGTGCTGCCGGCGCCGGGCGACGGTCCGAGCGAGGCGACACGCGACGCGGGGTTCTTCCGCATCGACATCCACACCACCACGACGACGGGCGCACGACTGGTCTGCGAGATCGCCGTGGATGGCGATCCCGGCTACCGCGCCACTGCCGTGATGCTCAGCGAGTCAGCCATGGCGCTGGCCGGCGACCCGGGCCAACTGCCCGATCGCAGTGGCGTGCTGACACCCTCGACGGGAATCGGGCACGAACTGGCTCGCCGCCTGCGGGCTGCCGGGCAGCGCTACGACGTCGTCGAGGTGGACGGGGGCGACGGCGGGGACGGAGACGACGGCGGCGACGGCGGGACGGGGGCGACGGCGGGGACGTGACGAAACCGCCAGCGGCGCCCCGCGTGGCCACGAACTGATCAGGCCGGTGCCCGCCAGGTCCACTGCTGCACGTCGATGCGGCCGATCTCGAAGCCGGCCTGGCAGTAGCCCAGGTAGTAGTGCCACATGCGTCGGAAGCGGTCGTCGAACCCGAGCCGTCGCACGGTGGTGTCGAAGGCCGCGTCGAAGTCGCGCCACCACGTGGCCAGCGTCGTGGCATAGGACCCGCCGAAGGCGAGCACGTCCTGTTCGGCCAGGCCCGACTCGGTGGCCAGTTCACGCACGACCGCCGGCGAGGGCAATCGTCCACCCGGAAAGATCCAGGTCGTGATGAAGTCCTCACGCCGCGCATAGGTCTCGAACAGGTCGTCGGCGATCATGATGACCTGGAACACGGCGGTGCCGCCGGGACGAAGCATGCGGCGCGTGACCCCGAACAGGTCTGCCCACCGCCGTTGCGGGATCGACTCGATCATCTCGATCGACACGACCGCGTCGAAGGAATTCGGCTCCAGGCGGGTCTCGACGTCGGCGAAGTCGAGCAGGTGGAGGTCGACGTCCCCCGCGAGTCCAGCCTCGGCCAGGCGCTTGCCGGCGAAGTCCAGTTGCTCGCGCGCGATCGTCACACCGGTGACATGGATGCCACGGGACGCGGCAACCTCGGCGAACCCACCCCAGCCGAACCCGATCTCGAGCACGCGATCCCCGGCCTGCACGCCGGCCCGGTCGAGGATCCGGTCGTACTTGGCTCGTTGGCCGGCAGCCAGCACGTCCCGATCGACGGCGTCGGCCGAGGCGCCCAGCACCGGCGGGGGCGTCGTGGCGCCCAACTCCTGGACTGGTGGGATCGAGACGTGGGAATTCGGCACGTCTTCGGGCAACGCCTGGTCGAACAACGCCGACGAGTAGCTCATCGACGGGTCGAGCCAGGTCGCGTAGAAGCGATTGCCCAGGTTGTAGTGGTCGGCCATCGTCGCGACGGCACCGTCGGCGCCAAGACGTGCTCGAACGGCACCGAAGATGCCGCCGGCGCGAGCCTGCAGGGACTGGCCCAGGGGCGACCGCACCCGCGAGTCGACGGTGGCGCTCAGGATGCGCAGGGTGTCGGGAAGGTTGTCGGTCTCCCACCCGCCCTCGACGAAGGAGGCCCCCAGTGCGCTGGCGCCGCCGGTGACGAGTCGGCGTGCCAGGTGGGGATCGTGCACGCGCACACGCACGGTCGGCCCCGGCTGGGAGCCGGCATGGGCGCGCCGGCGACCGTCGGGCGTCCACAGCAGGATGCGCCCGTGCGAGATGCGGCCGGCGAGCAGGTGCAGGAGGCGACTCATGACACCGCCTGGTGGGGACATCCGCCCATCGCGGCTGCGCGGTGCTGGTCCGCCGTCTCGTGATCGGTGGAGGTGGAGGTGGGCGTGGCCCCCGACGTGTCGGCAGTGGTCGCTGTGGCGATGGTCACGCCGTCGCCGGGCTCGGGGACGGGGCGATACGTGGCGCCCTTTCGCCAGAGTTTGCCGGCCTGGACGTGAATGCCGGCCATGACCCGATGTGACAGGGCGGGATGGCGCAGCATCGACTGCCACAGCCCGCGGGTCGTGAAGGCGCGGCGCCGGCCGACGAACGAGGCCGTCAGGGTGTGGCCATCACCCGCGTGGTGCGTGATGCCGATCGAGGCCGTGTCGTCGGGAATGGCCAGGGTGAAGTCGTAGTCACCGTCGACGTCGAAGAACGGCGACACGTGGAAGGCCTTCTCGGCGTGGTGGGTCAGCACGCGGCCGTCGGGCCCACGACGCCCCGACAACGGGTCGGCAACGACGTAGGCGTGACGTCCACCGAACGTGTTGCGGACCTCGTGGACGACTGCAGTCAATCGCCCCTCGCCGTCGTGGCAGAACCACACGCTCAGGGGGTCGAACGCGTAGCCCAGCACGCGAGGCATGCACAGCACGTGTGCCGGCCCCGACACGTCGACGACGCCGGCCCGGGCGGTGACGTCCTCCAGCCACGCACGCAGGCTGGAGCCGTCGCCATGGCCGTGGTCACGGGCGCGAAAGGACACCGGCGCGGCTCGGTCGACGCCGAAACCGCGGACACGCTCGTCCAGGATTTCGAGTTCGTCGAGGTCGAACAGCGCCATCACGACGCGGGCGTCGAGGTCATGGTCGACCTCGCCGCGTCGTCGGTGCTGCACGACGCCGGGATACAGCGCGGACCGCAGCGCGCCGGGGGCGGATGCCGGTGTCGAACGAGCGCGATCCAGGGTGTTCGTGGTCATGCCGCGACCACCAGCGCAGCCGGACGGCCGGGCGCGGGATCGGGGCGTTGCCGACCTGCCAGGGCCGCGCCGACTGCCAGCCCCGATTCCAGGCCGTCCTCGTGGAAGCCATAGCCCGTCCACGCGCCACACACCCACGTGTTGTTCCTGCCCTGCACCTCGTGCAGTCGTGGCTGGGCGGCCACTGCCGACTGGTCCATGACGGGATGGCGGAAGTCACGAATCTCGTGCACGTCATCCAGCGGGCGGGACGGATTGAGGGTCACGAACAGGTCGCGCTCGGTGGCCAGTGGTTGCAGGCTGTTCATCCAGTAGGTGACCGCAACCTCGCCGCCCGACACCACGTTCCACGACGACCACAGGTCGCGGTTGGCCGGCATGACACTCGCGTCGGAGTGCAGCCAGGCGCGGTTGTTGGAGGACCGGAACGCGCCGAGCACGTCGGACTGTCGCGCCGTCGCCTGTGCGCCCAACAGGTCCAGCGCAACGTCGGCCGGCGTCGCGAACACGACCCGCTCACACGAGATTCGCTCGTCGTGTGCCACCTCGACCTCCCAACCGGACGTGGCGAACTGCAGGCCCGTGACCGGGGCCTGCGTGCGCACGGTCGGCGCCATCTGCTCCTCCATGGCTGCAACATAGGCCCGCGATCCGCCGACGACAGTCCGCCACTGTGGCCGGCGGACGTGGTCGAACAACGCATGCTGGTCGAAGAAGGTGACCAGTGTCGCCAACGGCATGGCCTCGACGTCGACGCCGGGCGAGGACCAGATGGCCGACACCATCGGGATGACGTAGTCGTCGACCACCACCGGGCCCAGCAGCGGGCGCGCCTGTCCGAGCGTCAACCCGTCGCGCGCCAGCGCCCGCATCCGGCGTGAGAGGGCCAGGATGCCGCCCAGTCGCTGCCATGCGCGTCGTGTCTGCCATCCTCCATGACCCAACAAACCAGCCAGGCTGCCGGCCCACTCCTCGCCGTCGCCCAACTGGACCGACAGCGACATGTCGCTGTGTGCCGTCTCGACGCCGAGATCGTCGAACAGGCGCACCAGGTTGGGGTAGGTGTCGCCGTTGTAGACGATGAAGCCCATGTCGACCGCAACGCCGTCGACGTCCACCGTCAGGGCATTGCCGCCCACGTGGGTGCGCCCGTCGAGGACCAGGACGTCCGGATCGTCGCGCAGGGACCAGGCGGTCCCGAGGCCGGCAATGCCGGCGCCGATCACCACGGTGCGTACATCCATGTCCACAAGTCCTGTCAGGTCGTGTTCGGTGGTGGTTCGTCGGAGCCGGCCCAGCGGATTGGCGGCCCACCTGTGCTTGCCCGGGCGTCGCAAAATGGATGCGCGTGCAACCAATTCGTGCGCGCACCGCACGTGGCCACCGCGCGCTGTCGATGCCGGGCCCAGCGAAGGCGGCAACGACGTCGCGATAGCCTTGGAGCACCATGTCGGGGGTCACGAGACCGTGTTCGTGCGGCTGTCGACACGGGCCCTCTCCCCCGGCCACCATCCTGCCCCGCGGCACGCATCGGAGCCTCCGAATGACGCGCAGTCGCTCGCCCGGCGATCCCACCACACTGCGCAACGACGCGTCGGACCCCATCACCGTCGTCGATGCAGGCATGGTCGACTACGCCACCGCGTGGGCATGGCAACGCGACCTGGCCCGTCGACGCCTCGACGGCGAGGTGGGCGACGTCGTCCTGCTGGTCCAACACCCGCCCACCTACACCCTCGGTCGTCGCGCTGACCACGCCAACGTCCTGCTCGACCAGGCCGCACTGGACGCGGCGGGCATTGCCGTCTTCGAGGTGGACCGCGGCGGCGACGTGACCTACCACGGGCCCGGACAGTTGGTCGGCTACCCCGTCGTGCGATTGGCCGGCCCGCGCGTCGTCGACTACGTGCGCGCACTCGAGGAGGTCAACATCCGGATGCTGGCGCGTCACGACATCGCGGCCACGCGCATCGACGGGTTGACCGGGGTCTGGACCGACCACGGCAAGGTGACGGCCATCGGCGACCGCGTGACCGCCGGGCGGATCACCCAGCACGGGTGGGCGACGAACGTGGCCCCCGACCTGGCCGACTTCGACGGCATCGTCGCCTGCGGGATCACCGATCGCAGCGTCACCTCGATGCGAGCCCTCGGCAGCGACGCGTCGATGGCCACGGTCGTCGGTGACACCGCCGAGACCGTCGCGGCGGTCCTGGGCGCGCCGGCGATCGTGGCGCGTCCCGGCGACGTCGGTCTGCACGAGGACGTGGCAACGAGGGCGACCCAGGTCGGTGGGTGAACCAGCCTCCGACCGTGGGCCCTTCAACTGCACGTGTGCCGCGCCAACCGATCGATGACGTGCCCGCCGTGACTGCTCACATGAACCGTCGCAGCAGGGCGTCGGGCAGCACCGGCAGCAGGCTCGCCGCCGGACGCCACCAGCGCGGCACGTACGCGGTGACGGCACGCCGGTCGATGGCCGCGAGCATCGTGGCGACCGCGCTGGACGTGGACGCCTTGACAG
>DATFMD010000271.1:0-6877 GCA_035267125.1 Nitriliruptoraceae bacterium
GATCTGGCGTGGCTGCGGGGCCGGTTGCGCCGTCGGCGCTGGCTCGCCCGATCGGGGACCAGGTCGAGGGGAACCGTGGCCCGCCGCATCCGGCGCGATCGATTCGGGTGGATCCTGTGCCACGGGGCTCCTGTCTGTACCTGCTCGTGTCTGGCCGGGCCGGCAGTCGGGATTCGCCGACACGCACCTGGGGACCCACCGCCACCGCTTCCGGCGACGTGGTCCGCAACGCTAGGGAGCCGGTCGATCCGTGGCATCATCCTGTCGGGACGATCCCGAGCCCCGGGCCGGTGGCGGGTTGGCGAAAGAGCATCCAATCCGGGTGATGCGCCCGTCACGCCTCCGGTCTCTGCTCGCTATCGTCAAGTCGTTTCCGTCTCCTCCCGGCTGGTCCTGATGTGGTCATGACTGAAGCTGCCTCCTCCGATCGTGTCGCGGTCAGCCTTGCTGATCGCCTCAACCCGTTGGCCGGCCCGTCGGGCCCACTGGAGGTGCGGGCACTCTTCGGCGCCTACGGACCGTCCCTGATGCCGCGGGCGGGATGGCACCAGGGGATGGCGGCAGGCTTGTCCCTGTTGGCCGCGCAGGCGGTGGGCAACAGCGTCGACAAGGCCATCGAGCGGGTCGTGCCCTCGAGTGCCCCGTTCGTTGCCAGGATGGTGGTTCGCGGTCTCGTCGCCGGGGTCGGCCTCGCCGTGGCACAGTTGCCCGAGTCCGACGACGAGCCCACGGCCAGGGCCTCCGTGCGCACCTCGGGTCGACTCGCGGCCATGGCCGCCATCGGTGGGATCATCCACGAGGCGGCGGCCGGCGTTCGCGAAGGTCGCCCGCCGCGCTCGGTCGTGCGACCCCTCACGGTCGCGGCCGCCAGCGTCGCGGGCGTGCTGACCCACTCGCGCCGCCTGCTGGAGCACCGCGAGGAGATCGTCGATCGATGGAGCGACGAGGACGAGGCCGCCACGCTGCCAACCTCGCTGGGCATCGGGCTTGCGACGGTGGTGGCTGGCAACGGCGTCGGCGCTGCGTTCCGCGCCACCCGTCGCGGTGCGCTGGACTTCTTCGGACCCGGGGTCGCCCATACCTCGCTCGCGCGCGCGACGAATGCCGCAGCCTGGGGCCTGGGCTCGGCGGCCCTCTACCTCGCCGGGGTCGCCGCGATCGCGCGGACCAACGAGAAGGTCGAGCCGGCCTATTCGGACCCGCCCGACCATGACTACTCGTCGGGGGGACCGGCCAGCATCTCGCCGTTCGGCGAGTTGGGCCTGCAGGGTCGTCGGTTCGCCACCGACGTCGTGACGCCGGACATGATCGAGTCCGTCATGGGCGAGCCTGCCCTGGCCCATCCGATCCGGGCATACGTGGGCGTGAACAGTGAGCCGGTCTATCCGTCAGGGCGCTCCGAGATGATGATGCAGGAACTCGAGCGACTCGGTGCGTTCGAACGCTCCCACCTGCTCCTGGTGTCGCCGACGGGGACCGGCTGGGTCGACCAGACCATGATCGAGGCGGCCGAGTTCCTCACCCGCGGCGACATCGCCACGGCCTGCATCCAGTACGCCCGCGGGCCGTCCTTCCTGGAGGTGCAGAAGGTCCACCTGGGACGCGCCCAGTTCCGCGGCCTGCTGTGGGGCGTCAAGATGCGCCTGGCGGGGATGCCGCCGCAACAGCGTCCGAAGGTGCTGGTGTTCGGGGAGAGCCTCGGCGCGTGGTCGTCGTCGGACGTCGTCATGCACCAGGGGATTGCCGGCTTCGACCACTACGGCATCGACCGCGCGCTCTGGTTCGGGCTGCCGGGCCTGGCCAAGTGGTCCAAGACCGGGATGCGGCAGGGCTCCGGGGACCTGGTGCCGGAAGGCACCGTTGCGGCCTTCGACCACTTCGGCCAGTACGACCAACTCGACGAGGAACAACGCGACCGGCTGCGAGCGGTCGTCGTGGACCACGACAACGATCCGATCGCCCAGATGTCGGTGAGGTGGGCCGTCAAGCAGCCACCGTGGTTGGGCGGCGAGGAGCGTGGACGCGGCGTGGCCGATTCCATGGACTGGATGCCGCTGATCACCTTCCTGCAGGTCAGCGTCGACGCCATGAACGCCATGCGGGTGGTGCCGGGACAGTTCAAGTCCTTCGGCCACGACTACCGCGCCGACACCGTCGACTTCGTCCATGCCGCCTACCGACTGCCCGCGGTCTCACACGTGCAGAAGGAGGACATCCTGGCCTCGCTGCTGCAGCAGGAGATCGATCGCGGACAACGCATCAAGGGCGGCCAGGACCCGACCTCGGGCCAGGCTCCCGCCGACGTGCAGTGACTGCGTCGTCGTGTCCGGGACGCGTCGGCTGACCAGCACGGTTGACGGCAGTGCCGGATGGGGCGTGGGCCACCGTCGGTCGCGCACCTTCGATGCCCCCACTCCCTGCCCCGGGCCGTACGCTTCGCGTCACCGACCTCTCCGCGGCGCACCTCCTCGAGTCGGCCGGCGTTTCCCCCGTCGCCACGGCGATGACGCGCCGAGTCGACCCCGGTGCACGCGGACCGATGTGCGTGATCGATTCCCTTCGATCTGGACAAGGACTCGCCAATGACGACGGCCCTGCACACCCCACCCGCCCACGATTTCCTGGAACTGGATCGGCTGCTGGCCGAGGACGAGGTGTTGCTGCGTGACACGGTGCGCGGGTGGGTGCGCGACCGGGTGCTGCCCGACATCGCCGACTGGTACGACCGGGGTGTCTTCCCCCGGGAACTTGCCACCGAGATGGGCGCATTGGGCCTGCTCGGCATGCACCTCGACGGGTACGGCTGTGCGGGGGCGTCCGGAACCCAGTACGGCCTGGCGTGCATGGAGATGGAGGCAGGCGATTCGGGGTTTCGGTCGTTCGTGTCGGTGCAGGGGTCGCTGGCGATGTTCCCGATCCACGCCTACGGCAGTGAGGAGCACAAACAGCGGTGGCTGCCGGGCATGGCCGCCGGCGAACTGGTGGGGTGTTTCGGCCTGACCGAGCCGGACTCGGGGTCCGACCCGTCGTCGATGAAGACCAACGCGCGTCGTGATGGCGATGACTGGATCCTCAACGGCACCAAGATGTGGATCACCAACGGGGGCATCGCCGACGTCGCGATCGTGTGGGCGGTCGACCGCGAGTCGGGGCGGGTGCGCGGGTTCGTCGTGCCCACCGACACGCCCGGGTTCGCGACCAACGACGTCAAGCAGAAGTTGTCGCTGCGCGCGTCGGTGACCTCGGAACTGGTGCTGACGGACGTGCGGTTGCCGGCCGATGCCGTGTTGCCGGGCGTGGCGGGCATGCGCGGGCCGCTGTCGTGTCTCAACGAGGCCCGCTACGGGATCCTGTGGGGAACCGCCGGTGCGGCCAGGGCCTGCTACGAGGACGCACTGGACTATGCGATGACGCGTGAGCAGTTCGACCAGCCCATCGCGGGGTTCCAGTTGACCCAGCGAAAGCTGGTCGAGATGATGGTCGCGGTCAACAATGCCGGCCTCGTCGCGCTGCACCTGGGCCGCATGAAGGACGCCGGCACCCTGACGGCCGCACAGGTCAGTTTCGGCAAGTTCACCAACGTGCGCACGGCCCTGGAGACCGCTCGGACCGCGCGCAGCGTGCTTGGTGCCAACGGGGTCAGCCTCGAGTACTCGCCGTTGCGCCACGCCAGCAACCTCGAATCGGTGTTCACCTACGAGGGCACCCACGAGATCCACACGCTGATCATGGGCCAGGCGATCACCGGGATTCCCGCCTTCGCCTGAGCGCACCCGCGTTTGCCAGTCGCGGCGGGGGGGAATCGTGGTCGCGTGGGCCAGGCACACCACCATGGCGCACGGCCGCCCGATCGACCTGCCGGTCGAGGAGCATGCCGGGTCGAGGGACATGGTCGTAGGATGACGAACCGGTCCACTGACCGGACGCCGGGGGGCGAAGACGCCGGGGACGACAGAAGGGACTGGGACAGGCATGTTCGACTTCTTCGTCTCGTACTCGTCGTTCGTGGGTCTGTTGATCGTGGCGATCACGAGTTGGGACATCGCGGTCACGGTGCTCGTCGTGTCGCGCGGCCCCGGACCGATCACGCGCATGGTCTCGCGCGCGACATGGGCGACGCTGCGTTGGCTCGGACGCGTGACCCGCCGAGACGGGCCGCTGCAGGCAGCCGGACCGGTGATCGTCCTGCTGATCCTGTGGACCTGGATGGTCCTGATGATCGTGGGGTGGGGACTGGTCTTCGGGCAGGAGGGGTCGTTGCTGCAGGACGGCGAGGCGTTGGAGCCGGCGTGGGGGCGCATCCACTACGCGGCATCGTTGATCCTGGGACGGGGGGGAAGCTCCTTCGAGCCTTCCAACCCGGTTTGGCGATTCGCCGAGCAGCTGGCCTCGTTGGTCGGCGTCGCGTTCGTCGGCATGGCGGTGGCCTACGTGCTGCCGATCATCAGCGCCGTCATCCAGAAGCGCACCACGGCCGTGTCGATCTGGAGCCTGGGCGAAACCCCCGTCGACGTGCTGGTGGGGGCCTGGAACGGCGAGGACTTCGGCGACCTCGACCTGCACCTGCTCGCGTTGACGCCAGAGATCGCCGACCTGTCCCAGCGCCATCTGGCCTATCCGGTGCTGGCACACTTCCACAGCTCCGAACGGATGTCGTCACTCCTCCCGTCCGTCGTCGTGCTGGACGAGACGCTGACCCTGCTCGATTCCGTCGTCGACGGTGACCTGGGGTGTTCGCGCTCCGCGATCACGCCGTGTCGCAACGCCATCCGGGCCTTCCTGCGCACGGTCGAACTCGTCGGCGCACACGCGCCCAGTGACACCCCCCTGCCGCGACCGCAACTGCGCGAGTTGCGTGACGCCGGCATCCCGTTGCGGGACGACGACGACATCGAGGCGTTCTACGCCGAACAGATCTCGGTCGACCGGCGGGCGCTGCTGGTCGACGCACTGGCCTGGGACGGGTCCGAGCCGCAGGACTTCCTGGCCTGGGTGGTTGGCGACGAGGCAGTCGAGGCACAGATGGACGACGACATCGAGCGGACCGTCCTGCCCGACGAGGCGGGCGATGCCGACGAAGCCGATGATGCCGACGAGGCGGGCGATGCAGACGAAGCCGATGATGCCGCCGACGACGCCGACGACGCCGACGACGCAGAGGAGGCCGTTGTCGACCAGGACCCGCCGACCCGTGACGAGGCGTCGCCTGATCCCGGGTCCGAGGACGACGAGGACGGCCCGTCCCCCGAGTGATCGCGCAACTTCGCCCGCGACGGCGGTGGGTGTGCGATGATGTATCACCGCATCCTTCGTCCGTTCCGACATGGGTGCACCGTCCGTTTCGGGGGGAGGGCGCCATGGCGCCGCGCAGCTACCGCAACTTCGATCTCGTGATCGAGCGCGAAGGCGACGAGTTCGACGTCCACGTCGTCGACTCGCCGGCCGGCGAGGCACATGGCACCTTCAGCATGCCGTTCGGCGAGCACGAACTCGAGAACTTCGTCCTCAAGATGGGTGCTCGTCGAGGCGTCCGCCGGGCCGGATCGGCGCCGCGGACGGCAGCGCAGGACTTTGGCCAGACCCTGTACGGGGCGGTGTTCACGCCCGATGTCGAGTACGCGTTGCGCCAGAGCCTGCAGGACTGCCAGGGCCGTGGGGAGGGGTTGCGCCTCAGGTTGCGCCTGCACAACGCGCCCGAGTTGATGGACCTGCCGTGGGAGTACCTGCACAGCACTGCGCTGGGAAGGCCACTGGCCCTGTCGGTCGACACACCCCTGGTCCGCTACATGGACATGGGGCAGGCCGTCGAGGCGCTGGAGGTGACGCCGCCGTTGCGCATCCTGGTGGTGATCGCGTCGCCGACCGACATCGAGGAACTGGACACCGAGCGGGAACTGGCCAACCTGCGCGAGGCCACCGCGGAACTGGTTCGTGACGGTCGCATCGAGGTGCATGCGCTGGCATCGCCGACCGTCCAGGACCTGCAGCACCAGTTGCGCAAGGAGGCCTTCCACATCCTGCACTTCATGGGCCACGGGATCTTCGACGAGTCGACCGGTACGGGGATGCTGGCCTTCGAGGACGACCAACGGCGCGCACGACCTGTGGCGGGCAGCGACCTGGGGATGATGTTGCACGACCACCGTGGACTGCAGATGGTCGTGCTCAACGCGTGCGAGGGTGCCCGTACCTCCGTGCAGGACCCGCTCGGCGGCGTCGCCCAGAGCCTGGCACGGCAGGGGATTCCGGCCGTCGTCGCCATGCAGTTCGAGATCTCCGACGCCGCGGCCAAGCGTTTCTCGCGTGAGTTGTACCTGGCAATTGCGGACGGATACCCGGTCGACGCGGCCGTGTCGGAGGCACGCAAGGCCCTGTACCTGCAGGACCGTGCCACCGAATGGGGCACGCCGGTACTGCACCTGCGGGCCGCCGACGGCCACATCTTCGATCTCAAGGCGGCGCCCCGGCCCGCTGAGGTGCCGACCCTCATGGAGGAGGTGGAGGCGCGCGCCGACCAGGATGCACTCGGCGAGATCTCCGCGATCGGGATCCTGCAGCGCATCCTGGCCATCGACCCCGACAACGAGGCTGCTGCCGACCAGCTCGAGCACCTCCAGGCATCCGCTCGGCGCGACCGCTTCGAGGACGTGCAGGCATCGAGCGACGTCGGCACTGGCGCAGGCATCGCCGACCGTGCCGGGGACGCCGCCCGGGGTGGCGACGAGGCCGGCACCGGGGCGGCCGCGGCGACCGCAGCCGCGGCGGCCACGACCTCGACGCCACCGTCGACCGTGCCGACCGGGATGGACTCGGTCGCTGCCGACCCCGTCGTGGACACGCCGCCCGACCCGGCTCCCGATCCCGCGCCAGCCTCGCC
>DATFMD010000272.1:0-5156 GCA_035267125.1 Nitriliruptoraceae bacterium
CCCGCGATCGCCTGATCCGGACGTGGACGCCCGATGAGTGTCAAGACCACCTCGAACTCGCCACCTGCCCGGCCTGACCACTGGCCCGGCTCGACGCACCCAGCGACGGCCGTGGCCGAACCGCTACGCCCGATGCCGGGCATGCGGTGCGTCCGGCGGCCGCCACACGGCGACCGTGGTCGGCGCGACCGTGCGGCTGACCACGACGCGCACCTGGTCACTGATCTCGGCGACGTCGGTGATGTCCTGGACCTGCCGGCCGAAGTCCTCCACGACCTTGCCCGCGACGTAGCGCCGCCGGTCGAACCGGCGGTCCACCGCACCGATGACCCGTCGCCGCAGCGGATCGAAGAGGGCGACGACGATCACCGTCGACAGTGCCACCGCCAATCGGTCCTGGGCCGGGAGCAGCGAGGTCACGACGACGACCCCACCGATGCCCAGGAAGGCCAGCGTTGCGACGACGACCGCGTACGCAACGGTTCGGGAGATGAGCTGGTCGACGTCGTAGAGCCGGTAGCGGGTGATGGCGAGGAGGATCGTGATCGGCCACAGCATCGTGGCGGCGTTGTCGAACACGGCGAACGCGACGGTGCCGGGTTCGATGCCCACGACGAGCATCACCAGGTAGACCAACTGTCCGGCGATCGCGACGATGAACCACTTGAGCTGGAGTTGTTCGACGCGCGGCCGCCGCCGATAGCTCCGAACCTGCTCCACGAGGCCGATGACGACGATGAACACGAAGACGAGTGACTCCAGGGTGAATCCCGTCTCCACGGACATGCCGATCACGCCGGCGAGGCTCAGGAACTGCACTGGTATCAGGGCGACGTGGGTCACGACCGCGAACCAGGCCGCAGCTCGGGCGATCGTCGACGTGGGGCGCCCGGACGGGAAGACGAGCAGGAGCAGGGCGAGGGCGAGCAGGCCGAGCGTCGGCAGGGTGTCGAAGGCGGTACCACCGGCCCCCGTGAGCATGCCCCCCTGGTCGGGCGGCGCATCGTAGATCAGGTTGAACGTCACGCCCGGCACGATCAGGAGCCACCCGATGATCGGCGTGGCCGTCCGTCGCACGATCACCACGCCGCACACGAACAGGGCGAAGGTCTGCACGAGCGCGAATCGTTGGGACAGCGGGACAGGCGCGACCGCGAGGACGCCAGCAGTGACCAGGTAGGCGACGGTGGCCAGTGCCAGCAGGGCGTCACGCAAGCGCGTGCCGTGCTCCGGGAGTGTGGCTGCTGCGGGGTCATCACGCGGGGGCGTCATCGATCGCGTCATGTCGTGCCCTCCCGCGGCTGCCACAGGGCGACCGTCGTGGGGGCGACGGTCCGGCTGACGACGCTGTGCACGTGCTCGCCGATCTCGTCGGGATCGGTGACGTCCTGCACGTCGCGGCCGAAGCCCTCCACGACCTGGCGTGCCACGTAGCGGGTGCGGTCGAAGCGACGATCAACCACGTCGACCACGCGACGCCGAAGCGGGTTGAACAGCGCCATCACGACGAGCGTCGACAGCGCCACCGCCAGCCGGTCCTGGGCCGGGAGCAGCGACGTCAGGACGGCGACGCCGCCGATCCCCAGTACCGCCAGCGTCGCGATCACCAGGGCATACGCCACGGTGCGCGAGATGATCCGGTCGATCTCGTACAGCCGGTACCGCGTGATCCCGATCAGGATCACGATCGGGAACGACATCGAGAGGGCGCCGCTCAGCACGGCAGCGGCGCCGTCGGACCAGCCGAGGATGCCGGGGACCGCGTACAGCGGCTGGGTCGCGAGTGCCAACACGTACAACTTGAGTTGCTCCTGCTGCAGCCGCGGTCGGCGCCGGAAGATCCGCGCCTGCTCGAAGAACGACGCGAAGAGGGGGATCGTCGACAGTTGGATCGCCAGTTGCTCCGGGTCCGCGATCGGGTCCCACCACCCCATGATGACGCCGAGCCAGTGGATCGACGTGAAGAGGTAGACCGCGACGAGCACGGCGATGAGCACCGTGAGGACCCGCGATGCCGGGCGACCTGTCGGGTAGAGGAGAATGGCGATGGACAGGAACGCCAGCGCGCTCCACCCGAGCGCCTGGAGCGCGCCAGCCCAGGTGGCGCCGGTCGCGTCGTAGACGTTGCCGCCGATGAAGTTGAGGATGAAGAACGTCTGCAGCACGAGCAGCCAGCCAAGGAGCCGTGCCTCGGTGCGCAGCAGGAGGAACATCCCCATGCACAGGATGGCCACACCAGGGATCAGCATGACAACTTCGATGGGGGCGATGGTGTCCGGCACGAGCGCCGCGGCCCACGCGAACAGCGCGAGGAACGTGATGCCGACGACCACGAGGAGCCGACGGTCGGTGGCGGTCGCCCGCGACCGGTTGGCGGGTGTGCTCACGGTGTCCCCGTTCGTGGCTGCCACACGGCGACCGTCGTTGGTGCGACGGTGCGGCCGATGACGACGTGGACCCGGTCGCCGATCTCGTCGGGGTCGGTGACGTCCCGGACATCACGACCGAATTCGTCCACGACCTGCCGGGCGACGTAGCGGGTGCGGTCGAAACGACGATCCACGACGTTGACCACACGGCGGCGCAGGGGGTCGAACAGCGCCACGACGGCGACCGTCGACAACGCCACCGCCAGTCGGTCCTGGGCCGGCAACAGCGACGTCACGACGGTCACTCCACCGACCCCCAGCACCGCCAGCGTCGCGATCACCAGCGCATACGCGACGGTGCGCGAGATGATCCGGTCGATCTCGTACAGCCGGTACCGCGTGATGGCCACGAGGACCGCGAGCGGCAGCGCCGAGGTGATGACCGCGTCCGCCAACGGCCCTGTCTGGACGCCCAGGGCGAAGAACAGTGGCCAGGCGAGGAATGTCGCTGCGGCAAGGAGGAACCACTTGATCTGCAGCTGTTCGACCCGTGGGCGGTGGCGGTAGCGGCTGACCTGCATCGTCAGCCCGAGGACGACCACCGCGGCGAACGCCGCCAGCCGGATGCCGAACGGGATGTCGGGCGACCCCGCGAGCACGCCCAGCGCGTGAAGGAGGCGAAGCGGGACGAAGACCAGGGGCGCGGCGGCGATGACCCCGGCGATGCGAGCCAGTCTCGAGTCGAAGCGCCCGGTCGGGAAGACCAGGAGGAGGAACACCAGGCAGGTGTACGCCTGACTCCCGAGTTCGAGGAGCAACTCGTTCCAGGGGGTGCTCGGTGGCGGTGCAGGCCCCAGGGGGAAGAAGACGGGGTCCAGCGGCCAGAGGACACCGGCGACGACCAGCAGCCAGCCGATCAGCCGCGTCTCGGTCCGCACAACGATGACGGCGCCGCAGGCGACGGTGAGCGTGGTCGGGATGAGCTGCAGGCGGTCCAGGGGCACCTGCGGCTGGGCCAGCAACAGCGTGGCCGTGGCCACCCACATGGCCCCGGCCACGACGAGCGCGACCATGTCCACCCGCGAGGGACGAGCGCGGTCCAGGGGCGACGCCGATCGACCGTCGGTTTCGGCCGGTGTCGCGCTCATGAGGTCGCTCCGCCGCGGGGCTGCCACACCGCGACCGTGGTCGGGGCGACCGTGCGACTCACGACCGCGTGGACACGGTGGCCGATCTCGTCGACGTCCGTGACGTCCTGGACGTCGCGACCGAACGAATCGACGACCTGCTGCGCGACGTAGCGGGTGCGGTCGAACCGGCTGTCGACCGCGGCCAGGACGCGTCGCCGCACGGGGTTGAACAGCGCCAACACCGCCAGGGTGGCAGCAACCGTTGCCAGTCGATCCTGCACGGGCATCAACGCCGTCAACGCAACCAACGCCCCGACCCCGACCCCACCCAGGAACGTCACCACGAGCACATACCCGACGGTGCGGGAAATGAGCCGGTCGATCTCGTACAACCGGTAGCGCGTCATGGCCAGCACCATGGCGACCGGGATCAGGCCCGGACCGAGGATGTCGATGAACACCCGCAGGGAATCCGGGGTCCCTTCGTAGATGGTCAGCACACCACCCGAGCCCACGAGGAAGCTCAGCGCGCCGAAGACCAGCGCGAGGATCAGGTACTTCACCTGCAACTGCCCGGTCCGTGGGCGACGGCGATACGCCACGACGTGCATGGCGAGCGCTGCGAACACGGTCACCGCGACTGCAGTGTCCCCGAACTCCCGGTAGGCGGCCCAGTCGCCGCCGACCAGCCCCAGGGCGTTGGCCAGCTGGAGTCCGTGGGAGACGAGCTGGCTGCCCACTGCCCAGGCCAGGACGACCTGCGCGAAGCGGGTCGTCGCGCGCCCAGTCGGGAACAGGATGATGGCGGCCAGCAGCGCCGTGGGCGAGAACCCGACGATCGAGCGCCAGACGAGCTGTGCGTCCGTGGAGCCGGCCACGGTCACGAACTCGATCGCGGAGAACGAGTTGATGGTCGCCCCCGCTGCGACCAGCAGCCAGCCGAGGAGCGGCACGTCGGTCCGCAGGACGATGATCGCGCCGGCCCCGACCATCACGAACGTGAGCAGCGCCCCCGAGACCACCGAGATCGGCTCGATCCCGCTGCGGGCGAGGTCGACGACGCTCGCCAGGTAGACCACCCCGGCGATGCCGAGCCAGGTGAGGGTCCACCGGCCGGGGGCGGCGTCGCCCTGGGCCGACAGGGCGTCACGTTCGGGCCCGCCCTGCTCCGGGATCGTGCCGGCCCGAGCGTCTTCGTCGGTGGCCGTCGCCGACCGGGTCATGTCGCATGCTCCTGGAACGCCGCCACCCCGATGCCACCGATCAGCAGGTGGGGGACGACCGCTGCCAGCCGGACGTCCAGACCGACGAGGGCGACGGCCCAGACCGCCATCGCCACGGCCGCGGCACCCAGCCCGGCCAGCAGGGTCACGTCACGGCGGCGCGAAGGCTCGGTCACGTCTCGACGCTCATCATGCTCCCAACCAGTGGTGCCGACTGCCAGAATGCCATGCTGGCCCGGGCTCGGGTGCTCACTCGGTCACCTCGATCGTGCCGGTCATCGTTTCGTGCCCGACGACGGTGCAGACGAATGTGTAGACCCCGGGCGATGCGCCGTCCAGCGGGACGTCACGTGCGGTGTTGGCGGGCAGGTCCACCTCGATGCCCAACTCCTCGATCGCGAAGGTGTGGTGGAACGGGTCGCGGTTGTCCACGT
>DATFMD010000273.1:0-11306 GCA_035267125.1 Nitriliruptoraceae bacterium
CGACGTGACGGACGTGCAGGTCGCGTTCGGCGCGCAAGGACGACGACATGACCATCCCGTTCGCACAGGCCGACTCGAAGACCCGTGTCGTGGCCATCGCCTCCGGCAAGGGCGGCGTCGGCAAGTCGTCGGTGACGGCCAACCTCGCCGTCGCGCTTGCACGCCAGGGCAAGGAGGTCGGGATCCTCGATGCCGACATCTGGGGCTACTCCATCCCCCGCATGATGGGTGCCGAGGGTCGTCCCGTGGCCTTCGAGGGCATGGTGATGCCGCTGCAGGCCCACGGCGTCAAGTTGATCTCGATCGGGTTCTTCACCGACCCGGACCGTTCCGTCATCTGGCGCGGCCCGATGCTGCACCGCGCCCTGCAGCAGTTCCTGGCCGACGTCTACTGGGGGGACCTCGACTTCCTGCTGATGGACCTGCCTCCCGGTACCGGGGACGTCGCCATCTCCCTGGCACAGATGCTCCCCAATGCCGAGATGCTCGTCGTCACGACGCCCCAGCCCGCCGCCCAGAAGGTGGCCCTGCGCGCCGGCAAGGCCACCGAGGAGACCGGCATGAGCGTGGCCGGCGTCATCGAGAACATGACCGGGTTCACCGACCCGGCCACCGGCACGGTGCACGAGATCTTCGGGTCGGGTGGCGGCCAATTGCTGGCCGACGAACTGGGCACGAAGTTGTTGGCGCGCATCCCGATCGACCCGCGGCTGCGTGCCGGCTCAGACGAGGGTGTGCCGATCGTGGCCGCGGAACCGCAGGCGCCAGCCTCCGTCGAGATCACCAAGGTCGCCGACGACATCATCGCCCGGGCCAACTCCGTGATCGGGCGCTCGCTGCCCCTGAGCGTCTGAGGGCCACACCTGAAGTGGGGTTCGCGCGTCTCGGCGCCCGGTCGTCTCCACCTCACCGCTGACTGACCCGGCGACCCGCCGCCCAGGGCTCGTCAGTTCCTCCTGGCGATCGCCCTCGAGATGACGCCGGCGGCGAGCCCGGACAGCACGCCGATGCCGGCACCCCCGATCACGTCCGTGGGATGGTGGGCGCCCACGTAGACCCGTGTGACGCCGACCCATCCGGCCACGAGCCCGGCCACCGCAGCGGTGGCCGGGCCCTCGTCGGCCAGCACGGTCGCAACGCCAAAGGCAACCGCGGTGTGGCCGGATGGCCACGAGGATCCGGCCGGCGGGTGCACCAGCAGCTGCGCCAGGCCGGCCTCGTAGGGCCGTTGCCGCTCCACCAGCGGCTTGGCTGCCTGCCCGAGCACCCAGCCGATCGATCCGGCTCCGGCCACCTCCGCTGCCGTGGGGCGGTCGACGCCCAGGCCCACGGCGGCCGTCATCCCGGCCAGGCCGAACACGGACCCGATGTCGGTCGTGGCGGCAACGACCCAGTCGACAACGGTGCCGCGCGGCGTTCGGATTGCGTCGGCGATGCCGTCGAAGGGGCCGTCGCCCTCTGCGGTGGCCACCTGCCACGATCCGAGGACACCGGCCAGGGCAACGAGCGCCGCGGCGCCACGACTGCGCCTGCTCACGTCGCCTCGAGGTCGACCGGCGGCGGAGCCTCGTCGCGGCGTGGCGTCGTGCGCATCGCGCTGGTGGGATCGGACACCATGGTGCGCATGCGCCGCATGTCTGCGGAGACCGCCTTGACGTCTTCCTCGATGTCGCCGATGTCGGCGGCACGACGCAACTCGTCCATGGCGTCCGATGCCTCGGAGCGGAACCGTGCCAGCATCTGGGCACCCTTGCGGGCCATGCCGGGCAACTTGTCGGGCCCGAACACGATCAGTCCCACGACCAGGATGACCAAGATCTCCTGCCAACCGACCGCGTTGGTCACGTGGATGCCTTCCGGGCTCCTGCCTCGTCGCGATGGACGAGCCGCCGGGTGAGGATCGCCCGGCACAGGGACAGCCTACGAGGTGCCGGTGGACGCGACCACGCATCCGTTCGAGGCCACCGTCACGAGTCCTGTTCGCCAAGCACGATCGACACCGTCTCCTCGACACCGTCCCGGAAGTAGCGAATCTCGACCTCGTCGCCGGGAGACTGGCTTCGGATGGCGACCACCAGGTCGGTGACGGTGGTGATCTCCGTGTCGTCGACACCCACGATGACGTCGTCGACGCGCAGACCGGCCTCGTCGGCACCTGATCCGTCGGTGATCTCGGTCAGCAGCGCCCCGGCCTCCTCCGGCAGAGCCATGCGATCGGCAACCTGGGGCGTGACGTCCAGGCCGCTCACGCCCAGGAAGGCATGCTCGACCTCACCCGTCAGGATCAACTGCTCCGCCACTGCGAAGGCCTGTTCCTCCGGGATCGCGAAGCCCACCCCCTGGGATCCGCCGGACTCGGTGTAGATGGCCGTGTTGATGCCGAGCAGCCGCCCCTGGTTGTCGACCAGCGGGCCGCCCGAGTTGCCGGGGTTGATGGCGGCATCGGTCTGGATCACGGCCGGCACGACCTCGACACGGCCGGACACGGGATCGGGGACGGTGATGTCCCGTCCGACTGCAGACACGACGCCGGCCGTCACCGTGGCGTCGAGCCCGAACGGCGAGCCGATGGCGATCGCCGTCTCGCCCACCAGGGGCGGGTCGTCGCGCTGCGGGATCGGCGGCAGCCCGGTTGCATCGATCTTGACGACGGCCAGGTCGGAGCTGGGGTCCGTGCCCACGACCTCGGCGTCGAATTCCTCGCTGTTGGACAACTTGACGGTCACGACCTCGGCGTCCTCGACGACGTGGTTGTTGGTGATGATGTAGCCGTCGGAGGTGTAGATGACACCCGATCCCAGGCCGAGCTCCTGCTCGGTGCCGCCGATCGTCCCGGCGATGTTGACGCGCACGACGGATGGCGTGACGGCGGCAGCGACGACGCTGACCGTGGTGGCGTCCTCCATGTTGTTGATGACGATCGGGGCCTGCGCGGCGGGTGCTGCGGTGGACCCCGCGGTGGGAGTCGTGCTCGCCTGACCGGAGAACTGGTCGGTGACCCCCAGCGTGATGAACGAGCCGACGACGGCGCCGACCAGCGCGAGCACGAATCCCAGGAAGCGCCCGCTGCGTGGTCGACGCGACGGCGGGGCGACGGTGCCGGTCGTGTCAGGCGGCCGCACCGATCCCGACGGCGAGCCCGGACCGGCATGACCCGACTGCCACGACGGTGGGGGGGTCATGGCGCGTGGTGCCGCGCCTGGTGCGGGCGGACCTGCGGGCCAGCCCGGAGCGGCATCGGACGTGGGTGACGACTGGTCCCGGCCCCCACTGCCCGACGCCCGGATGGACGGCGGTGGGACTGGTGGCGGTGTCCGACGGGTGCCGGTGTCGTCCAGCGACGATTCGGGAGACATTCGTTGCCTTTGCGGTCACCACGCCAACGTACCCCCGGGCGGGCAGGGGCCAACCTGCCCGCATGGCCAACAACAGCGCTATCGTTGGGCAACAGTCGTGCCATCAGCCAACACCCACCCGGCACCACCCCCGCATCATTCATCGACGCACCATCATCGAAGCATCATCGGAGTGACCGTGGACATCACCAGCCTGCAGGCGACGCTGCATCCCGAGGACGAGGCATTGCGCTCCGTGCGTGCACGGGTCGGCCAGGCCGTCGAGGTTCCCGACGTCGGCACGGGGGCGCTGCTGGCCCATGTCGCCGACCAGCACGGAGTCCGGCACGCCGTCGTGGCAGGCAGCGCTGGCGGCATCGCCACGGCGTGGTTGTTGGCGGGCATGGTGGACAGAGGCATCGTGACCTGCATCGAGGCCGATGGCCGCCGCCATGCACTGATGACCGACGCGCTGGGCGACCTGGGCATCGGCGACCACGTCCGCCTCATCCATGGCGACCCGGTCGAGACCTCGAGGCGACTGTCCGACAGCAACTACGACCTGGTCCTGCTCCAGGGACCGGACCTGACCGCCGACCTCGTGGACACCGCCGCCCGACTGCTCAAGGTCGGCGGGGTCGTGGTGATCCGGGCCGAGGGTGAGGTCGACGACGCCGCGGCCGACGCCCTGGCTGCCTCGCCCTGGGTCCAGCAGGTCGTGCTCGACTCGGACGGCGGCATCGTGATCTGCCTCCGCGACCACGACGAGGACGAGGCGTAGGCGAAGGCGCCGGCCGGGGACCCGCCCGGAGTGCCTAGAAGAAGCGCAGCTTCGCGGCGAACTCGGCGGCCGGAGCCAGGATCACGGCCAGGTAGAACATGCCCGTCGACGCCTGGATCGACCGACCGCCCTCGTTGGCCAGTTTGAGGTTGAACCCCGCGATGACGGCGATCAACGCGATCACGCCGTAGCCGATCCACAGGGTCAGGTTGCCCACCGTCAGCAACGGCGACAGCGTCCGTGCACAGACGTCCAGGTCAGCGCCCGTCAGCCCCGCACACGGCACCTCGTTGATGCCCGACAGTGCCACGGATCCGAGTCCGGCCACGACCGAGCCGATGTTCACCTTGGCCATCCACACCATGTACTTGTTGGAGAGGCGGCGCTCGACCAGGTACCAGTGCCCCAGGATCATCCCGGCCCAGATGCCACCCAGGAAGATCGACCCCAGCACCAGTTCCAACACGCCCACCGCCCAGTTGCCGTTGGTCAGCGCCCGCAGGCCGGCCAGTGGCACGAGCGTCGCCACACCAGCCAACGCCCCCAGGATTCCGGCGATGCGGGCGATCAGCGGCGACTGCCGCACCGCCAGCACCAGGACGGCGCCAGCCGTGAGGATGGCCGCCGCGGCCAACCCACGCGAGGTCCAGGCGACCAACGAGGCGGCTTCGGCGGACTCGTCGACCACGGTCGCCATGGGTGTCCGAAGCGCCGCCCACGCTCCCCACAGCATCAGCGCCAACGTGGAACCCATCAGCATCTCGTAGCCGTGGCGCACCTTGCCCCACGTCGGGGCGAACCAGGTCAGGACGAGCCCGCCGACGGCGAACTCGACCAGGATCAGCGACAGGACTGCGGCAGGAGCATCCACGACGACGTGCCTTGGTCGAAGGAGGGAGATCGCGAAGGAGGAGGCGCGCTCAGCCGGCCTGGCTGGCGACCCAGTCGAACAGGGTCCGCACCGGCATGCCCGTGGCTCCCTTGGGGACGTAGCTGCCGTAGGGGCCGGCGTCGTTCCAGGCGGACCCGGCGATGTCGAGATGGGCCCAGGGGGTGCCGTCGGGCACGAAGCGGTTGAGGAAGAGCGCCGCACGGATCGTGCCGGCCGCGTTGCCGCCGGTGCTGCGGATGTCGGCGATGTCGCTCTTGAGGTCCTCGTCGTACTCGCGCACCGCCAGGGGCAGGCGCGCCATCGGCTCGGCAGCGCCACCGGCAGCGGCCAGCAGCTGCTCGGCGAGCTCGTCGTCGTTGGCCATGATGGCGGTGTACTTCGGGCCGACCGCGTGCAGGGCAGCGCCGGTGAGCGTGGCGGCGTCGACCAGCGCATCGAGGTCGTGGTTGCTGCTCCAGGCCAGGCCGTCCGCCATGACCAGGCGGCCTTCGGCATCGGTGTTGAGCACCTCGACCGTGGTGCCGCCGTGCATGGTGATGACGTCACCCGGCCGCGTGGCCGTGCCCGAGGGCATGTTCTCGGCCATGCACAGGAATCCGGTCACGTTGACCGCCAGGCCGGCCGTGGCAACTGCCCACACCGTGGCGGCCACCGTCGCGGATCCGGCCATGTCGATCTTCATCCACTCCATGCCCTTGGGTGGCTTCAACGACAGGCCACCCGAGTCGAAGGTGATGCCCTTGCCCAACAGGCCGAGATGGCGCGACGCGCCGGCTGGCCGGTAGCGCAACTCGACGAAGCGCGACTCGACGGCGGAACCCGCACCCACGGCCAGGTGGCCGCCGAAGCCCTCCGACTCGAGACGCTCCTGGTCCCACACCTCCACCTCCACCGGCAGGTCTGCGAACAACTCCACGACCCGGTCGGCATACATCGGGGGGCGCTTGTCGGCCGAGGGCGTGTTGCCCAGGTCGCGCGCCAGCAGCGTCGCGCTGGCGCTGGTGGTGCCGTGTTCGATCCCGGCGGCCACCTCGTCGGCGTCGCCACCGACGAGGACCACGTCGGCAAGGGCGCGCACGTCGTCATCGCCCTTGTAGGTGCGCAGGCTGTGATGCGCCAGGCGGGTGCCCTCGACGATCCCCCGCGCGGCGTCGCGGTCGGCAACGTCGACGTCGGCGGCGACCACCGTGGCCACTGCCGCCTTGCGAACGGCGATGGTGGTCGCGGCGGCGCTGGCGGCCCGCACGGCGTCCACGTCGACATCCGAGGCGTCACCGAGTCCACACACGACGACCAGCGACACGTCCATGTCGCCGCCTGCCGGCAGCAGGGCCGTCGTCCCGACGCTGCCGTCCATGTCCACGGCGGCACAGGCAGCCGCGATGTCCATGCCGATGGCGGCGCCCACCTGGGCAGCAGTCGTGCCCACCTCGACGCCGTCGTCACCCTTGGTCACCCCGACGACCACCACGTCGGCCACGATGGCGGGGATGGAGGTACTGGCATGGCTGAAACTGGGCGCGGGGGCAATGGTCACGAACGGTCCCTGTGATCGATGTCGTGGTGCGAGACTATTGCGGCGATCACGTCCGCGACGCCGCGCGCCGGGGCCATCGGTCCTGCCGGGCCGGTCGTGATCGAGCGGGTGTGGGCACCACCTATGCTGGCGGCCATGGAACCCCCCGACGAGCAGCCCGACCCCCTTGCTGCAGGCCCCGACGAGCCCCGTGCCGACGAGCGCCCCACGCCTCGTCGCAGCCCGGACGGGGTCGCCACGGCGCTGATCTCGACGGACCATCCCCACATGGAGGTGGTCGACGTCGCGGCCAGCGGCACGCCCGTGCCGATCGACCTGCGTGACTACGTCGTCTTCTCGCCCGACCATGCCACACGCGTTCGCACCGTGGCCGGCGACCATCTGGCACTGGACCTGTGGTGCGTTGAACCCCAACAGTCGACCGGGGTCTTGCAGTATGCCTCCCACGACGTCGTCTACACGGTCATCGGGGGTCGCAGTTGGTTCGTGACCGAGGCGGGCGACGTGGGTCTGGACCCCATGGGATCGTTGCTGGTCCCGGCCGGCACCGTGCACGGCATCGACAACCGTGGCGCCGATCCCCTGATCGTGTCGATGGCGATGGCGCCGCCCGACGAGGTCGACGTCGACGCGCCCACGGGACCTGGTCTGGCCATCCGCGACGACTCCCAGTACGGCACCTTCGGACGCAAGGCCAGGGCCGCATTCGAGCGACTGATCGGACGATGACGCGCGGTTCGCTATCGTCATGCCAGACCTTGCACCCACCTCCCTTCCCGATCCGACCGATGAGCATGCCATGAATCCCGGCCCGCCACGTGGTGCCACCACGACCACGACGGTGGCGATCACGCCCGAGATGGTGGACCCTGCCAGCCCGGACGACCACGCCATCTGCAGCCTCGAAGCCATGGTCACCGCCATGGGTCAGGCCAGTCGCGGCCTCGTGGCGCCCCACCTCGACGAAGGCGAGGTCCAGGTCCCCGACCAGGCGACGTTCGTGTGGCGGGCACCTGTCCCCGTGGGTGCCGAGGTCGAACTCGCCGCGACCGTGGCCCAGGTCAGCCGCCAGGACGTCATGTGCGAGATCGTCGTCCGCCGCGGCGGCCGCATGGTCGCTCGCGGCACCCACACGCAACGCGTGATGCAGGCCAGCGACTTCATGACCGAGGTCGCCGGCGCCGGCTGACCTCCACACGAACACACCACTGCCCCAAGCACGACTGCGTCGGGCACGAGTGGCGCCGGCGCCCTTCAGGCTGTGCCGTCGAGCACGCCGCGGATGCGCTCGGCATTGGCGCGCAGGGCTCGCCGCAACAGCGGCTGTCCCACGACCGCGTCGAAGGATCGTCCGATCGACCCGCCCGGGATCGTCCAGCTGATCTGGACGGTGACTGCCGTGTGGCCCCCGACGCGCTCGAACGTTTCGCGCGCGGTGTAGGCCAGGCCGATGGGTGTCACGCCCTCGACCGTCCGCCAGTCCCGTGGCTCGCATCCGGTGACCCGCCACGAGCCCTCCCGCTCGATCCCAAACATGCGCCACACCTGGGTGTAGCCCCTGCCCGGCCGATCGAACGGACCACGGACGTCGCGCATGCCGGCCAACTCGGTGTTCCACTCGAGCCAGCGGTCCGGATCGATGAACAGGTTCCAGACATCGTCGAGCTCGCTCGCGACCTGTACCGACTCGGTGACCACACCCATGGTGCACCCTCCTCGGATCGTCGCGGTCGGTGAACCTCGGCGCCGCCCATGCGGCAGCACCAGCAGCTGGTCCCGGCGGGGGTCACACCCCGACATCCCCCGCCCTCAGGCCACGATAGTCGGACTCGGGAGGCCCGGTCAGCGCTCTTCGGGGCGCAACTCCCGGACGTTGAAGGAGCCGCGCAATTCGTCGCCGTCGGCGAAGCCCAGGTCGAACTCGGCCGCGGCGCGCTCCCCCGGGACGGCCGCCACCTCGACCCAGCCGCTGGACGCCCGCCGCGACTCACCGTCGACGCGCACGTCCACGACGATGCCGTCGACCACGTCGTCGCAGTCGTCCTCGCAGTCCGCGTCAACGACGTCGAGCCTGGTGTCGACCTCCAGGACCGCTGGGTTCTCGATGACGAACGCGATCGACAGACCGTCGATCGTCCGCGCCACCCAGCAGATGTCGGCGTCCACGCCCAGTCCCGGGTCACAGTCGCCGAACACGACCTCCGGCACACCACGCGAGATCGCCACGCGTGACCCGTCGATGATGCCCTCGGCCTGCACGCCGTCGTCGACGGCCTCGGCCTGGCGGTGGGCCGGGTTGGAGGTCGCGCATCCGGCCACCACGAACGCCATGACCACGGTGGCGGCAACGCGCCGGAGCACCGCAGCCACGGTGCCCCGGACCGCGGGCGTCGCGCGTGTCGGTGTCGGAGGCATCGTCATGGCGTGTCCCGGACCCGTGACTCGACCACCCGTCGGAATCGGTCCAGTGACTTGGTGAAGATCGCCCGGATGACGGGCAGTGCCAGACCGGCGCCGAACTCGCCGACGGCACCAAGCGGTGCGTCGATCTCCTCCCACCACAACAGGTGGGTGACGTCGTCGGCGACCGGCGTCATCTCGAAGGCGCCCACGCCCTTGATCACCCGACCCAGGTGGGTGGCCTCCAACCGATGCGGGGGATCCCAGCCGGTCACCCGCATCACGTCGAGGACCGGCAGGCCCAGCAGCGAGGTGGGCACGTGGATGGTGACGCCGTGGCCGCTGCGTTCGGGCGTGACGACCACCACCTCCTTCGCGTCCAGCATCCAGTCCCGCTGTGCCTCCCATTCCACGAGCACGCTCCACACGTCCTCGATCGGTGCGGCAATCGTGGTGTCGACGTCCAGTCGCATGACGCGGCTCCTGCGGGGGATCGGCGGAACATGGGGCAAGCCCGGGGGAAGGACTGCCGAGCCGGCGGCACCGGTCGGATCGGCTGCTTCAGGGCCGCCAAGCGTATGTGCTGGCCCGCCCGCCCACGGACAGGCCCCGACGCCGGCACGGCTACCCTCGAGACCAATCCTTCGTCTGGCCCCCCACCCCACCCACCAACCGCCGTCGCTCCCCTCCCCTCCGCGCATCCCGCCGCCTTCCCGACCAGTGCGTTCCGCGTTCGCCGACCGGTGCGGCCCACGTCCTGCGACCAGTGCCTCCCGCCTTGCCCGACCCGACCTCCCCGCCTTCCCCGACCCCTCAACGAGTCCCCACATGTTTGCTTCCGTCAACGGCACGACCCTCAACTACCGCAGCGTCGGAGAGGGCCCGCCAGTCGTCTTCGTCCATGGCCTGGGCGGATCTGCAAACGTCTGGCACGGCGTCATCGGCGCGATGTCGCAGCACCATCACTGCGTCGCCATGGACCTGCGCGGGCACGGCCGCAGCGACGGCAACGGGACCGTCTCGATCGAGAACATGGCCAAGGACGTCGAACTGCTGATCCGCCACCTGGAACTGCCCACGGTCACGCTGGTGGCGCACTCGATGGGCACGCTGGTGGCCCAGTACCTGGCCCAGGACGCGCCGGAACTGGTCGGCAAACTCGTCCTCATCGGTGCCATCAGCCACTTCGACCCCGACACGCAGCAGGCCTACCGCGACCGCGCCGACGCGGTTGCTGCGGACGGCCTCGACGACCTCGTGGATCCGTGGCTGGAGGGTGCCGTCAGCCCCCAGACCCACGCCTTGCAGGCCGGTGGGGTCGGCCTGCTCCGCGAACTCTTCCTGCGCAACGATCCCCAGTCCTACGCCAAGGCGACCCGCGCCATGGCCGAGGCACCCCAGGTTCGCCGCGACGAGTTGGGCCAGCAGGTCCTGGTGATGGTGGGCGCGCACGACCGCTCCACGCCGCTGGCCATGGCGGAGGAACTCCACCGCACCATCCCCGTGAGCCGGGTCGAGGTCGTCGCCGACGTCGCCCACTGGATCCCCGTCGAGGCACCCGGCCGCGTTGCCGCGTCCATCCTCGAGTTCCTCACCTGAGCCGGGAGATGGAGCCCACTTCCACTTCCGGCCTGGCCGCGATCGCGTCACCGGCATGCACGTTGGTCATTCCTGCGCTCGACGAGGCCGAGTCGATCGAGCACGTGGCGGCACTGGTCCGTCGGGTCGAAGCCAGCGGCGGCTTCGACCGCGTCGTGCTCGTCGACGGAGGCTCCTCGGACGACACCGTGGCACGTGCCCGCAGCCACGACATCGAGGTCGTGTCGGCGGCCAGCCTGGGACCACCCGGCCCGGTACTCGGAAAGGGCGACTCCGTGTGGCGAGCCAGCGATCTGCCCGGCGACGTCCTGGTGTTTCGTGACGCCGACGTCGACGGCATCGACGTCGAGCAGCTGCAGGCCCTGGCGATGGCCGCCTGCCGGCCCGGGATCGCACTGGCCAAGGGACGCTTCGAACGGCTCCAGTACGACGACGGGCCGGCACGCCCCACCTCGGGACGCATCTCGGAGTTCGTGGCGCGACCCCTCATCGGGCTCCTGGCCCCGGAGCTTGCCCATCTCGACGAACCCCTGTCGGGCCAGTTCGCCATCCGGCGCGACGTCCTTCGCAGCATCGAGGTGGTGACGCGCTACGGCGTCGATGTCGCGCTGCTGCTGACCGTCGCCGATGTCCACGGGCCCGATGCCATCACCTCGGTGGACATCGGCGCGCTGCGCCATCGAGCCAAGCAGGATGTCTCGCTGATCCCGATGGCACACGACGTCGCCGCCACGATCCTGGGCCTGCGGACGGTCGAGCACG
>DATFMD010000274.1:0-6944 GCA_035267125.1 Nitriliruptoraceae bacterium
GCGCCCATGGAGATCGGCGAGGGTGATGCCATCCGCCACCCATGACCGTGCCCGCGCGACCTCGCCCCCAGCCCCCGGCCCCAGGAACGAAGGAACCCTCATGACCACCCACGTCGACCAGGCCGCCGTGAAGAGCGGCCAGGCCATGACCGCGCTCGTCCTGGTCACCGCATTCGTCACCGACGCGTGGCCTCTGGCCGCCGCGATCGGCGCAGCCAACCTGCTCGCCGCGATCCGGCCGTCCCTGTCGCTGACGGGGACCGTCTACCGCCGCGTGCTCCTCCCCAACGGAATCGTGCGGTCCCGCAGCCTCCCCGACGACCCCACCCCGCACCGCTTCGCCCAGGGGTTCAGCGGCGTGGTGACCCTGGCCTCGGCCGCCCTCGTGGCGGCGGGGTTGGTCGCCGGATGGGCGTTGAGCTGGTTGGTGGTCGTGCTGGCCGGCCTCAACCTCGCCGCCGGGTTCTGCGCGGGCTGCTTCACCTACCACCTGCTGCACCGCGCGGGCCTGCTCGGTGTGGCCGGCCGGACGGTCGTCGGACGACGCGGCGGTGCGCGATGACCGGCGCGATCGACCGGCTCGTGGTGGTGGTCGTCGCCCTCGGCGTCGCGGCCGTGATCGCGTGGATCCTCGCGGCACGAACCCGCCGGCGTGCCACCTCGGCGATCGTCGCCACACCGGGGCAGGCCGCGCGGATCGTCGCCTTCCAGGCGCACTGGTGTGGCGCATGCGATGCCCAGCGACGTCAACTCGACGTCCTCGACGACATCGAGGTCCGCCACGTCGACGTGGAACAGGAACCCGACACCGCCCGGCGCCACGGCATCCGAACGCTGCCGACCACCATCGTCGTCACTTCCGCCGGCACTGTCGGCGCGATCAACCATGGCCTGGTGGCCGCCGAGACCCTACGCGGCCAGCTGGGCGGTGGCACTCGTGCCGCAGCGCTGCCCGATCCGTCGCGTGTCCGCAACTCCCCCAGCGGGGGGACCTGAGGACGCCACGACCAGCGGGTCGGCCGTTGCGTCGTCGCGACGTCCGGTCGGCCCCCGATTTCGGCCTTCCCGAGCCACTGGATCGAGAGTGGAGAGGCCACCCGCCCTGCGCGGTCGTCGCAGTGCGGGCCTTGCCGTACGCCGACTCGGCTCAGCCCCAGCCGGCGAGGTCGGTGACCGCCACGATCGTCTCGGGATGCAACCTGACCAGCACCTCACCGTCCACGGCGTTGCGATCGGTGTAGGCGTCGACCTGGTCGTGGGGCACGTACTTCGCCGAGATGATGCGCGTCCACTCGCGAAACTCGGCAGGGTCGTCCTCCAGCGTCACCGGTCCTTCGAGGTGCACGAAGCCGTACGGCATCGTCGGCAGGTCGACCGACATCGCGGCGCGACCGGTGCGAGCCAGGTTGCGACCCTTCACGGTGTCGGCGGCAGTGTTGAACAGCACGTCGTCGCCGTCGAGGGTGAACCAGACCGGTGCCACATGGGCACGACCGTCCGCCCGGGTCGTGGCGAGGTGGCCAGTTCGGCCGGGCGCGAGGAGGAACGAGCGTCGCTCGGCGGCATCCATCTGTGTGGGCATCGGGAACCTGGCTGTGGGCGACGTCGGGCCCGTGCCAACGAACACAGCGGTGGGGTTTGTTCCGCCACGACGCGACGACCCCCCCGGGTTGGCAAACTGGGGGCAGCCCGAACAACGACCCGGAGGACCCATGCGATTCGGCGCCCACGTGCCCGCAACCGACCCCCTCAGCGCTGCCGCAGAACGCGGCGCCGAGGTGGTCCAGGTGTTCCTGTCGCCGCCGCAGTCCTACAAGAAGCCCAGGGAACGCGACGACGCCGAGGCGTTGCGGGCATCCGACATCCCGATCCACGTCCACGCGCCCTACATCATCAACGTCGCCACCACCAGCAACCGCATCCGCCATCCGAGCCGCTCCAACCTCGAACAGACCGTGCGGGCAGCCGAGGCGATCGGTGCTGCCGGCGTCGTCGTGCACGGCGGCCACGTCACCGACGACGACGACCCCCAGGCCGGGTTCGACAACTGGCGAACCACGCTCGACCGCCTCGAGTCCTCGGTGCCCATCCTGATCGAGAACACGGCCGGAGGTGGCAATGCGATGGCGCGGCGAGTCGATGCCATCCTGCAATTGTGGGACACGCTGGACGGCACCGACACACCGTTCGGGTTCGTGCTGGACACCTGCCACCTCCACGCCGGTGGCGAGGAACTGGTCGAGGCCACCCAGCGACTGGTCGCCGGTCTCGGCCGCATCGACCTGGTCCACCTCAACGACAGCAAGGACGAACTGGACTCTGGCCGCGACCGCCACCAGAACCTCGGCGACGGCATGATCGATCCCGACGCGCTGGTGGAGGTGGTTCGCCTGGCCGACACCGACGTGGTGGTGGAGACACCGGGAGACGGCGCCAGCCACGTCACCGACCTCGACTGGATCCGCGACCGGGTCTGATCCGGTCATCAGTACCATCGCGACGATCCAGGACACCGACCCAGGAGTGGTCAGACCGTGTGCATGACGTGCGTGTCCCAGTCACTGCCCTACGTCGCCCTGGCCCTTGGCGGCCTGCAGGTGCCACGCCTGTTGGCGCGCCGATCCACGGCATCGCCCGAGCCGAGCCAACAGGGCGGACCGCCCGTGACACCCGAGGCAGAGCAGCACGACAGGGATGCGGGCCAGTGAGCGTCGACGTCACCAACGAGTTCTTCGTCGCACCCACCTCGCTGACCGTCGACGACCTGACCATCCGACCCTGGCGGCCGGGCGATGGCGCCACGCTCGCCGCCGTCGCGAATGCCTCCTACGACCACCTCGCGCCGTGGATGGACTGGGCGACCAGTGACGACCCGGCCGAGGCCGCCGAGGTCCGGGTTCGCGACTTCGCCGGCAAGTACCTGTCACGCACCGACTTCGTCCTGTCGATCTGGCGGGGTGACGAGTTGATCGGCGGGTCGGGCCTGCATCCGCGCTGGGGTGGCCTGGACCACGGGATCGCAGAGATCGGCATGTGGATCGCCGGCGACCACGCCCACCGGGGAGTGGGCTCACGCGTGCTGCGCGCCCTGGTCGACTGGGCGTTCTCGGACGAATGGGGTTGGCGGCAGTTGTTCTGGTTGTGCGACCCGGCCAACACTGCCAGTGCCCGCACGGCCGAGAACGCGGGCTTCCGGCTCGAAGCGCAGATCCGTGGCGGCCTCGGCCGTCATCTCGGTGCCGAATCGACCACGATCTACGGGATGCTGCCCACCGACCCACGTCCGTGGTGACGTCGTTGGTCCGACAAGGTGGTCAGGCCACCACCAGCGTGGCGAGGGCGGTGAGGACGACGACCATGCCGACCAGCATCAGTCCCACGCCGGAGCCAGTCGGGATGGCTGCCTGCAACGTCAGGTCGGTCTGGACATCGCCGGTCAACTCGACGTCGCGCCGGCGGGCCGCACGCGGCTTGCGCAGGTGGGTCGCGACACCCCATGCGATCAAGAGGCTGCCGACGGCGATGGCGATGGTGAAGGGCATGGCGTGGGTCCTCCCGTGGTCGCGATGTGGTTCGCGACTGCTGGCTGCGCGGCTTGGTCCGTGGTGACCCTGCAGCAAGGGCCTTCCCGATTGCAGCGATCGGCAAACATGCGTGCCATCGGGCATCGCCATGGAGCCACCCGGACCCGGCCCTGATACGTCGCGACCAGTCAGGCCAGCAGGGCAGGCAAGTCCGCCGGGACATCGATGACGTGATCGGCCTGCGCGGCCGCCAACTCGGCGTGGTCGCCAGCACCCCAGGTCACCCCGATCGTGCCCGTGCCGACTGCTCGGCCGGCCTCCACGTCGTGACGCCGATCCCCGATCATCGTGGCAGCCGACGGCGCCACCCCCAGTGCGGCCAGGGCCCGCGACAACGTGGCCGTCTTGCTCTCGACCGCCAAGTCGGTGCCGGGGCCGAACAACTCCTCGAAGTGGCCCATCAGTCCCATCGCCTCGGCGAGCGGACGGGCATAGTCGGCCGGTTTCGAGGTGACGATGACCCGGCGCTGGGGCAACGCCGCCAACGCCGCCTCGATCCCGGGCACGACCGTCGTCAACTCGACCGACGCCGCGGGGTAGGCCGCGCGGTAGCCATGGATGGCGGCCGCGACCCGGTCTGCGTCATCGACATCGTGTTCGGCCAGCAGTTGCGTGAAGCTGTCCGACAGCGGCGGACCGATGCACCACTGCAACGACGACGCAGTGCGGGCGGGCAACCCGACCTCGGCCAGGCCGGCGTTGACGCCGGCGGGAATTGCCCGCGACGAATCGACCAGGCATCCGTCGAGGTCGAAGCACGCCCAGGTCGGGCGGATCACGACACCAACTCCCACAGGTCGGCGCCGACGATCGGAGGACGACCGCGTCCGCACACGGCCCGGACCAGGTCGCTGCGCCGGTCCGGCGGCAGCCAGCGCCGACCGACGAGCGGTGACTCGGTCCCGGCCCCGTCGTCGGACCCGACCGTCGACTGCTCGGGGCCAACGCCGTGAACAGCGCGTGACCGCCCGATCGACCCGAGCGGGCCGCGTCCAGGGCGACCAACCCGGCGACGAGATCGGCCCGGGCCAGTGGCGCCATCACGGCGTCGCGACAGGCAGCCACGGTGCCGAGCACCGCCGCGACGTCCTCGTGCCCGTCCTCGACCACGCCGTCGGTGCGTACGACCAGGGTCTGGGGGGCACTGTCGTGCAAGCTGTCCTCGACCGCGCCGAGTGCGGCCAGCAACGGCACGTCGGAACCGGCGTCAGCACCGACCAGCGACACCATCACGATCCGTGGCACCTGCGCCTGTGTTGCCGCCACCACGATCGTGGGCCAGTCACGCTCCACCTCGCCGACCGGGGTGAGCCACCCGACGCTGGGCAGCACGACCGTGTGGGCGTGGGTCATGGCAGCCTCGAGATGGCCCTCGTCGTCGTGTTCGCCCACCGCGACGATCGCGCCGGCGTCACGCACGGCGCCGACGTCACCGTCACCGGACGCGAACGCCCGCACGTCAGCGCCCTCGGTACCCAGCGCGTGCACCAGTGCGACGCCGACCGGGGTGTCGGCATGGGTGACGAAGACCGGCACTAGGACCCTTCCTGCAGGCTCGCACCGACCGACTTGCAGGCATCGACCATCTCCCCCACCTGGTCGGTGGCGCCGTTGGTCGTCGTCAGCAACTCGCCGGCCGGACCCACCACCTCGGGCGGCAACCCGAGGGCGTCCGCCAACTCCACGGCAACCTCCAGGCGACCACGTTCCGCGCTGGTCAACCGGTCATCGGCCACGAGTTCGCACACCCGGTCGACGTCCACGGATCCGCCGTACTCGGCGACTGCGTCCTGGACGCGTTGGGCGACCTCGTCGCCGACGCGTGCCCGGACGTCGTCGACCTGTTCCTGGGCTCGTCGCTGCGCCTCGGAGCGGATGTCGTCGGGCAGACTGCCGGCTGCGTCGGACACCTGGTCACAGCCCGCTGCGCCGATCGTGAGCACCGCCACCGCGAGCACGAGCAGGCGTCGGGCGGTCCGTGGCCGGGCCCGGCGACCGCTCGCTGTCCTGCCCGCTTCCGGTGATGGCCACCGGACACCGTCCGTCCTGTCACGCCTGCGCATGCCCAATCCTCCCCGTTTGCCGACCACGTGCACTCCCCCGAGTGTGCCAGCCCCGGGCTGGTCGCGGCGACCGAAGGTCGCGCTCAGCCCGTGTTGCGCAGTCCCGCGGCAATGCCGTTGATCGTCAGCAACAGCGCGCGCTCGTTGGTCGCACCCCCGGTCTGACGGGCCTGCAGCGGCGTGCTGGAGGCACGCGACCGGACCAGCATCTCCACCTGCAGGGCGTGCAACGGTTCGAGGTACAGGTCACGCACCTGCAGGGTCCTGGCCAGGACCGGGTGTTCCCCCAGCAGTTCGTCGTGGCCCGTCAGCCGGGTCACTTCGGCGACGCTGCGCTCGTACTCGGTGCACACCACGTCGTAGAGATGGCGATGCTCGGGTGGCACCAGCCGGTCCACGTAGTGCGCCGCGATGCGCAGGTCGGTCTTGGCCAGGGTCATCTCGACGTTGGACACCAGCGTGCGCAGGAACCACCAGTCGCGGGCCATCTCGTCGAGCAGGTCACCGTGTCCGGCCTCCCGGGCGGCTGCCAGGCCCGAACCGACGCCGAACCACCCGGGGATGATCTGGCGTGACTGGGTCCAGCCGAACACCCAGGGGATGGCCCGCAGGCCGTCGAGTCCCGAGCCCGTGGTGGACCGGCGCGCCGGGCGAGATCCGATGTTGAGGGCCCCGAGTTCATCGACCGGCGTCGAGGCCAGGAAGTAGTCCACCAGCGAGGGGTCGTCCACCAGTTCCCGGTAGGCCTGACGCGACGCCTTCGACACGACGTCCATGACGTCGTCGTAGCCCACCACCGTCGACGGATCGTGACGCGATTCGGTGTGCAACAGCGCGGCCTCGGCCGTCGAGGCCAACAGCAGTTCGAGGTTGGCGCGCGCCAGGCCCGGCAGCAGGTACTTGTCCGAGATCACCTCACCCTGCTCGGTCAACTTGACGGCACCCTGCACGGCGCCGTAGGGCTGGGCCAGGATGGCCTGGTGGGCGGGGCCGCCGCCACGTCCCACGGAGCCGCCGCGACCGTGGAACAACCGCAGGGCGACACCGTGGCGGCGGGCAACGTCACGCAACGACCGGATCGCGGTGTGGATGGACCACCGCGAGGTCACGATGCCACCGTCCTTGTTGGAGTCCGAGTAGCCCAGCATCACCTCCTGCACGTCGTCACGAATGGCGACGATGCGGCGGTAGGCCGGAATCGACAGCAACTCGTCGAGGATGGGGCCGGCCGCGTGGAGTTCGTCGACCGTTTCGAGCAGGGGAACGAACGACAGCCGCGCAACCCCTGCCTCCACGT
>DATFMD010000275.1:0-2872 GCA_035267125.1 Nitriliruptoraceae bacterium
GACCCGGTCACGCAGGACCAGCGCCTTGCCCGTGACCTCGATGTCGAGGTGGTCGTCGGACCGGCAGCAGGGGCCGCGCTGGTTGCCGGCGAGGCCGGCGAGGCCGGCGCGCCGGTCGACCTGCTGGTGCGCTCCCCGGGCATCCCGCTGTCGCATCCCGTCCAGGAGGCTGCCGGCGCCCGGGGCATCGCCACGACGACCGCCCTCAACATCTTCTTCGCCGTGCATCGGCCCGACAACGTCATCGCGCTGACCGCCACCAAGGGCAAGTCGACCACCTCGTCGTTGCTCGGCCACCTGCTGCGCAGCGCCGGGCGTCGAGTCGCGGTCGCCGGCAACGTCGGTCTGTCGGTGCTCGACCTGGACGTGGCCCCGGCCGACCTCGACCACCTGGTCCTGGAACTGTCCAGCTACCAACTGGCCGACATGCGGGGCCGACCGGCCATCGGGGCATGGCTCAACCTCCACCGTGACCACCATGACTGGCATGGCGGCGCCACCAACTATGCCCGCGACAAGGCGCGCATCGTGGCGCTGTCCGATCGCCTCGTGGCCAACGCCGCCGACCCCCGCGTGATGGCAGTCGCCGGCGACCATCCCGCCCTTGCCACCTTCGACGCCACGGCCGACCCCGTCGTCCTGGGCGCCACCCAGGCGTCTCGCGCGTCGTTGACCAGCGCGCTGGGCGCATCGCCGCTGGTCGGGACCCACAACCTCGCCAACCTGGCCGCCGTGCTCACCATCGGGACGTTGGTGACCGATGATCCAGACGCAATGGTCGCCACGATGTCGGCCGGCACCGCCGACTTCACTGCCCTGCCCCACCGGCTCCAGGTCGTCCACGACGACGGACGGCTGTGGATCGACGACTCGATCGCCACCATCCCCGAGGCGACGGTGGCAGCGCTGGCTGCCTTTCCCGACCGCCCCGTCACGCTGCTTGCCGGAGGCTTCGAGCGTGGCCAGGACCATGCGCCGCTCGTGGCCGCGCTCACCGCCCGGGCCGCCGGGGACGCGCCCGTGCGGGTGGTTGCCCTGCCCGACACCGGCCTTCGCCTGGCCGACCACCTCGACCGGCACCAGGCGGCTCTCCCCGATGGCGATTCGTCCAGGCGCACCGTCGAGGTGACCGTCGTCGACGACCTCGCGGCGGCAGTGGCGACGGCAGCCGCGCAGACGCCGAGGAACGGGGTCGTGCTGCTGTCACCGGCAGCGGCGAGCTTCAACCAGTTCACCTCGTTCGAGGAGCGCGGTCGGCAGTTCGCGGCGCTTGCCGGTGGCACGGCCTGAAGCCGCGCCGGGCAGGCACCGCAGCCCGGCACTCGGACGACATCCACCACCCACTCGTCATCGACCAACCTGCTTGACTGGCAGCACGGCGTCCCCGGCCGTGCACCGACCACGTCGGAGAGAATCGTGGCAGTCCCCACCGTCACCGTGCAACGCGACACCGATGGTCCCCCTCGCGTGGCCGTCGCACCACCCAACGACCGGCTCGCCGCAGCGGTTGCCGACGCCGGCGCGACCGTCGTCGACCCCGGCGACGCCGAGGCACTGGTGTGGGCGCTGCCGCACTCGGCCGACGATCTTGCCGACCTGGTCGCCGACAACCCGCACATCCGGTGGGTCCAGTTGCCCTTCGCAGGCGTCGACGCGTTCCTGGACGTGCTCGACCACGACCGCTCCTGGACGTCGGCCAAGGGTGCCTACGACGATCCGGTCGCCGAGATGGCCTTCACGCTGCTGCTGGCGACTCGTCGCCAGGTGGCGCGCTACGCCACCGAGACCTCCTGGACCGGCGACCATGGAGAGATGCTGTTCGGGGCACGCGTCGTCGTCCTGGGCGGCGGTGCGATCACGCGCGTGTTCCTCGACCTGCTGGCACCGTTCGACTGCGACACCACCGTGGTGCGGCGCAGCGCCGAACCGATCGACGGTGTCACGGTCGTGGCCAGCGACGACCTCGACGACGCCCTCGAGGGTGCCGATGCCGTGGTGGCTGCCCTGGCGTTGACACCCGAGACCAGCGGCCTGCTCGACCACCGACGACTGTCGCTGCTCGCACCGGGCGCGGTGGTGGTCAACGTTGCGCGCGGTGCCCACGTGGTCACCGACGACCTCGTCGCCCTGCTGGAGTCCGGCCACCTCGCCGGCGCCGGCCTGGACGTCACCGACCCGGAACCGCTGCCCGACGGCCACCCCTTGTGGCACCTGCCCAACGTCGTGATCACGCCACATGTCGGCAACACGCGGGCGATGGGACGCCGGCTGCTGGCCGCGCGCCTGCACGAGAACGTGACCCGCTTCGCCACCGGGCAGCCCCTGCTCGGAGCCGTCGACGTCGACGCGGGATACTGACATGCCGACCACTCCCGCCACCACGGTGCTGCCCATGACCTGGGTCGACGCCTTCACGGCAACTCCCTTCGGCGGCAACCAGTGCGTGGTCGTGTTCGGGGCCGACCACGTCGACGACGCCATGCGCACCGCCTTCACCCGGGAAACCGGGCTGTCCGAGTGCGCCTTCCTCCAGGCATCCACCATTGCCGACGTCGGGGTGCGCTACCACACCGCCTCCGGTGAGATCCCGATGGCCGGGCATCCCACCATCGCCACCGTGACCGCCATGCTCGACCGCGGCATGGTGTCGCTGGTCGCGGGACGTGCTGCCTTCACCCTCGAGGTCGGGGCCGGCGTGCTGGACATCGAGGTGGACGCGACCGGCGACGGCGCACCGCTGGTGACCATGCGACAACTGCGGCCCACGTTCGGTCGCACGTGGGATCCCGCCGACATCGCGCCGCTGGTGGGCCTCGACCCCGCCGACTTCCGGGCCCGGCCCCAGACCGTCAGCACCGGGACTGCGTTCCTG
>DATFMD010000276.1:0-12968 GCA_035267125.1 Nitriliruptoraceae bacterium
TCGACGGTTCCCGGCGCCGGTGCGCGGTCGGACGGCAATGGGTGCCGCAGGGTCGACAGGGCGTCGATGGCGCGACGTTCGAGGTCGAACCACCGCGTCGTGTAGACGAGGTCGCCTGCCACCACCAGCGGTGGCACGACACCGTCGCTGGGCATCGCGTCGCTGGGACCAGCCATGCCCAGGAGGGTGGGGCTCGACGCAGCCGAGCCGCGCCCGTCGCGGACGCTGCGGACGTGCGTGACCATGGCCGTGAACGCGTCGCGGAGCACGTCGACCTGCGTGGGTTCGAGCCCGGCCAGTTCCTCGGCGTCGAGGATCGCGTCGACCTGGTCGAGGTCGAAGGCCACGTGACCACGTTGCGGTGCCCGCATGGCCAGTGCCAGGGCGAGTCGTTCGCGGTCGTCGTCGACATCGGTGAGTGCCGCAACTCGCATGGCGGTGTGGATCGCCACGCTGTCCAGGACACCGTGGTCAGCCAGGATGCGCATCGCCGGAGCGACGTCGAGGATCGTCGCCGTCATCGTGGCACCTCGCCTGCATGGAGGCAGTCGGACAGCGCCGCGACGAACGAGGCGGGTGGATGCCAGGCCATCACCCCGGTGACCCGGCCCGCCACGACCGGGGTCGACGGACCGACCATGCCACGAACGAACAGGTAGCCGATCGAGCCAAGATGGCGCTGCGGGTCGTAGTCGGCCACGCGCCAACGCAGGTAGCGATGCAGCGCCACGGCGTACAACGCCGCCTGCAGCGGATAGTGCCCGTGGAGCATGGCGGCCACCAGCGCGTCGTGGTCGTAGTGGGCGGTCGTGGGTTCCTGGTCGCGCCGATACAGCACGTTGGTCTTGTAGTCGACGACGTGGAAGACGTCGTGGTCATCGACGCGGCGACGCAGCACGAGGTCGACGAAGCCGGTGAGGTATCCACGAATCGTGCGCGCCAGTGCCGGGTCGTCGAGGTGGGCCGTGTAGCCGGCGAACGGATCGTCACTTGGCAACATGCCGAAGACCTCGCGGATCGCGGCCAGCCGCAACGGCGAGTGGTGGCCGATCGGGGTGCTGCCACTGCCGGCCTTCTCGCGACCGCCGCCGTCGTGGCCGTTCCCGTTGCCGGCCGCCAGCCCGCGACCGCCGCCGGCGGCAACCGGCAACTCGAAGGCCATCTCGTCGAGGCGATCCGGCGGCGCCACGTCGCGCAGTCGCAGGTCACCGAAGTCGCTGCCCAGCGGGGTGTCCAACGTGGCCGCCACGCCGTCGACCACGCGGTCGGTCGGCATGCCCATCGTCGACTCCACGTCCGCGCCGACCAGGTGGGCGAGTCGCTGGGCCAACTGGACGGAGACGTCGGGTGCCGCGAAGTCGACGTGCTCGTAGAGGTCGTGGACGATCGTGCCGATCCTGGCGCCACCCGTCATTGCCCCCAGGGGCAGTGGGAGGGGGAGCGGGACCTCGCCGGGGCCCCTGTCCGGGCCGCGGTCAGCCGAACCCGGGGAGGTGTCGTGGTCGTCGTCGGTGCGGGCCGTGATGCCGGCCGTGTCCACCCCGATCTCGGCCGACTGGACCCGATCCAGGGGCGTGGTCAGCATGGTGTAGGACGCGCGCGTCCAGGTGCGGTCGATCCCGCGATCGAACACCGCTGCGGACACCTCGGCGACGGTGTCCGGGTTCGCCTCCCACTCGGGCGCTGGCGGATCCTCCGGGATGGGTGACCAGGCGATCGCACCGTCGCCGCGGGCGACGAGGTCGTCCAGGGCCGCGTGCAGGCCCGCGACCCGGCCCGAGGCGCCAGCGGCGGACACGGACGGTTCGGTCGTGCGACGCACCAGCAACTTGGACAGCGGCACCGAGGTGTAGCCGCCTGCTTCCCACCACCATGCCTCGACGCGGTGGCGCGCCCTGGTCATGGCGACGTAGGCCAGGCGCAGGTTCTCGCCCGCGTCGGCGACCTTGCCGTCGGCCTTGTGGACGTCCTGGTCGGGACCGCCGAGTTCCAGCACCGGGTCTCGACCAGTCGTCGTGAAGGGGATCGACGGTGCCTTGAGCGACCACATCATGTAGGGCAGGTAGACGATCGGGAACTCGAGCCCCTTGGAGGCATGCACGGTCATGATGGTGACGGCGGCGCTGTCGGACTCGAGCCGGCGACTGCGTTCCTCGGCCGGGATGTCGTCGGCCGTGACGCGCTGGGTCTGCTGGACCAGCCATTCCGCCATCGCTGACGGACCGTGCGTCGCTGCCTCGGACCGGTGCAGCAACTCCGCGATGTGCTCGATGTCGGTCAGCAGGCGTTGGCCGCCCTCGCGTCCGAGCAGCCGTGGCCCGAGTGCGGTGTCGTCGTGGATCGTGCGCAGCAGGCTTGCAACGCCGTCGGCATCCAGGATCCGGCGCCATCGGTGCGCCATCGCCGCCAGGTCGTCGAGGTCGGCGCGGTCGCCGGCTGCCATCTGGTCGGCGTCCCAGCCCACGAACGGACTGCCGGCGACGGCCCGCAGCAGGTGGGTGGAGGACGGTCGCTGCAGGACGGCGAGCAGCGTGCGCCAGTGCGATGCGGCGGGTGTGTCGAACACGGAACCCACGGACGTCACCACGAACGGGATGCCGACGTCACCCAGCGCGCGGGTCAGGAAGTCGACGCTGGCATGGGCGCGGACGAGGATGGCGAGATCGCCTGGCTTCACCCTCCGCGGTCCGTCGTCTTCGTCGTCGATCGTGGCCTCGCTGGCCAACAACGTCGCGATCCGACTGGCCACGTCGCGGGCGATCAGTTCGCGAGTGGGAGCCGCGTAGAGCGTGCCGCCGTTCTTGGTCGTGACGTGCAGGTGCACCGCGCTGTGGTCGGCCGGGTCGTGCAGTCGGGTGGCGTGGGCGGCATCCACGGGCAGGTGCTGGATGGCGGGGTGGCCGAAGGTGGTGTCGCGAAAGAGCAGGTTGACGGCCGCGACCAGGTCGCGGTCCGAGCGGTGGTTGGTGGCCAGGCTGGCCTGCTGGGTCGCAGGATCCTCGACGGCAGCGACGTAGGCCTCGACGTCGGCACCCCGGAACCGATAGATCGCCTGCTTGGGATCACCGATGATGACCAGGGTGCGATCGGCGAACAACGCCTCGATGATCTCCCACTGGACCGGGTCGGTGTCCTGGGCCTCGTCGACCAGGGCGATGCGGAAGCGTTGGCGGAACGTGGCCAGCACGAGGTCGCGGACCCGCTCGTCGCGCAGTGCTGCAGCCAACTGGTGGAGCAGGTCGTCGAAGGTCATGACACCGCGGCGCAGCTTGCGGTCGTCGATCTCCACGGTCACGAGATCCGCCATGCGCGCAAGTTCGATCGCCTCCAGCTCGGACGTCGCCGAGGGATCGTCAGGATCGGGCGCGATGCGCGCATGGGGATGGCGCAGGCGCTGCACGGTCAGCGCCGTCATGGTGCGCTGACTGGGCATGGCGGCCAGGACCTCGTCGTCCTGTTCGTCTGCGTACCGCCGCACGACCAGGTCGCGGCCGGTGGCGACCACCAGGTCGTCGACGTCCTCGACCAGCGTGCGCTGGCCGTCGATGTCGCCGATGTGGCCAGCGCTGCGCAGGACCTGGTGGGCGAAGCCGTGGATGGTCGAGATGAGGGCGTGGTCGATGGTGGCCAGGGCATCCTGCAGTCGCCGGACGCGCTGGACGCGTTCGCCGTGGGGCAGGTTCGGGTCGGCCACGATGGCCAGGACGGCGTCGGACACCGGCGGCGCCTGGGCCGCCGGCGGACCCCCGTCGGGGTCGAGGGTGGCCCTCAGGCTGTGGAGGGCCTCGGTGAGCCGCTCCCTGATGCGGTGGCGCAGCTCGGCAGTGGCGGCACGGGTGAAGGTCACGACCAGGAGTTCGTCGAGCGTCGCCTCACCCTCGGCGACGGTGCGGGTGACGAGCGCGGCGATCGTCCAGGTCTTGCCTGTGCCGGCCGATGCCTGCAGGCTCACGCGACCACGTGGCAGCGGCGCGGTGATGTCGAAGGCGGACAGGTCCGAAGGCAGGCTCATCGCGCCTCCTCCGGGTCGACGGGCCCGTGGTCGATCGGCACGGCGGTGTCCCACAGGGGCGCGTAGACCCGGCGGGACCAACGTCCGAGGTCATGGGGCATTGCCGGTTCCGACCACCAGTCGGGCGCATCGGGTGGCGGGTCGCACACGGGAAGGCTCGTGACCAGGGTCGCCAGGGGGGCATCGCCGAACAGTCGCAGCACGTTGAGGTCGTGGCCCTCGCCGTACTTGTCGGGCCAGCCCGTCGACCAGAACTGCCCGGCCGATCGGATCGCGCCGCCCTCGTCCTTGCCGCCGGCGATGGCCTGCCAGTAGGCGCCGGAGGTGTTCGTGAACAGGGGGGTCGGGTGACAGGACACCCACATCGCGATTCGGACCAGGTCGTCCAGCAGTTCGAGGGCGTGGTCGCGGGTCGGCGGTGCGATCCGGTGGCTGATCGCCACCTTGTTCGGGCTGGTGGATCGTGACTTGGCCACGTCCACGACCTCCACGGGCGTCCCGCTGGCGGCACACGCCAGCATGCGGATCCAGGCGTCGAGCAGGCTCGCCGGACGAAAGCGCGAGTACGTCGTGTGCACGAGCCTGGTGCCCAGGGTCGGTGTCACCACGCCACGCAGCACGCCATTCGACAATTCGAGGTCGATGGAGAGGTCCGACGGGGCCTCGGCGACCGTGCCGGCCGGCGCCACCTCGTCCACGGCGGCACGGTGCACGGCGGCGATCGCGGCGGCCGTGGGCAGGTGCTCCGCGATGGCGGCGCTCCCCAGGCGACCGACGGGCAGCGCACCGGCATCGCGCAGGCGCTCCTCGACGTCGGCCACCGGTTCGCCGGCGATCAGCGCCGCGGTCAGGGCCTGGCCCAATCCCCACCCCGCTAGTCCACTCGCCTCGACCGCGAGGTTGTCGTCACGCGCGTCGCCGGCCGCACGATCGGTGAACCCGAGGCAGTGGCGCATCCATGCATTGGTCGGGTTGCGCAGGATGCTGACCAGTTGCGCCAGGGACAGGTCTGATGGTGCATCGGGCACGACTCGCGGCGGGTCGAACGCCAGTGGGATCACCTCCCTGGTCGGACCGCGCAGGGCGTTCGCGCCCGCTGCCGCCAGGGCATCGAAGTGTGGGCGGGGCGAGGAGAACGTGCGGACGTCGGCTGCGCGCAGGGGATGGCGGGTCACGATCATCTTGCGCGCCGGGGATCCGTCTGCGGTCGTGGCCGTGGCGTCGACGACGTCGAGGAACTCGGACACGGCGACCGACGGTGGGACGGGTTGGTTGGTGGCCTGGTGGGCGCCGCGATGGGTGATGATGAACTGGTCGCGGGCGGCCATGAGCGCATCGAGCAGCAGTTGGCGGTCCTCGCTGGCGGGGTCGCGGTCCCCGACCACGGGGGCGACGCCCAGGATGTCGTCCCCGGCACGGGTGCGGTGGCGCGGCCACGACCCGTCATCGAGACCGATCACCACGACGACGCGGAACGGGACCGTGCGCATCGGCACGAGACTGCAGACGGTCAGGTCGCCGGTCTGGTGGTTGGTGCGACTGGGGCGACCCCCGAGGCGGTCGTCCAGGAGGTCGCGCACCTCGCGCAGGGTGATCGGCGTCCGGCTGTCCAGGGCGGCCGCCGCCACCTCGGCCAGCACCGTGTCGAGTTGCCAGCGTTGCCAGCGGGTCCCGGGATCGGTTGTCAGCAGGAGGTCCGCGGCCTCGACCAAGGCTGTTCGCCACTCCTGCATGGGGCGGCCGTCGTCGTCGCCGGCCAGGGTGTGCTGGACGTGGTCGAGTCGTGCGAGGTACTCGGCCAGGCGGCCAACGGTCACGGGGTCGATCGACGACGAGTCGAGCGGCACGACGTGTGGTGCCACCACGTGGTCGGGGGCGACGAGTCCCGCGATCAGGCGGTCCAGGCCCGCTCGCCAGGTGTTGACCGGCGTGCGCAGTCCGTGCTGGCGGCGATGGTCACCGTCCAGGCCCCACTTGACCTGCGCGTCGGCCACGAGATCATCGAGCAGGTCCACGTCGTCCTCGGACAGGTCGAATCGTGCCCGGACCGGGTCGCGGCGGAGCAGTTCGATGACCTGGCCGGCCTCGAAGCGCCCATCGGCCATGGCCAGGACCTGGCCGAGGCAGACCATCAGCGGGTTCGCCACGCGCAACGACCGGTCCGCCAGTCGCACCCGCAGGTCGGGGATGCCGCTGTCGGGCGTCGCGGCGGCACCGAAGGCGGCGCTGACCAGGGGAGCGAAGGTCTCGACGTCGGGCGTCATCACGACGATGTCGCGCGGTTCGAGATCGTCGTCGTCGGCCAGGGCAGCCAGGATCGCGTCGCGTGCGACCTCGACCTGGCGATGCAGCCCATGGGCTGCGTGGACCTGGACCGAGACGTCGTCGGTCGCGAGGTGCCACGGCGTGGCTCCGGGATGCTCGACGTTGGCGGCGATGTCGGCCTGCATGCGCTGGAGCAGGTGGGCAGGCGCGGCAGGCGTCGGCCGGTCGGTGGTGAGGGCGTCGTCGTCGAGGGGATCGTCGACGCCGCGGTCACCCAGCAGCAACTGCAGTTCACGACTGTCACGTCCCCAGCCGGTGACCAGGGCATGACCCGTCCGAGCCAGCGGCGTTGCGCTGCGCAGTGGCCGGGGCTCACCCGGCCCGGGTGCCCGGGCGGCGACGGGCCGATCCTGTTCCCACGCATGTGGCGACGGGTGCAGCAGGTAGGCGTGCACGTCGAGGCGGTCGGTCAAGGCGTCGAGGATCTCGAAGTGGCCGGCGGCCAGGGCCGTCAGGGCGAACACGCTGATCCGTGGCGGCAGGCCCTCGACGGGACCGGTGCCTGCGCGCAGTGCCGCCGCTGCCCGGGCCGTCAGCTCGGCACGGGTGTCGCCGATGCGCTCGCGCAGGACCTGCAGCAGGCGTGGCTGCCAGCCCAGGTGGTGGGGCAAGGTGCCGCCACGGCCGTCCGGGGCCGCGCCGGTGCCGTCCCAGGCCGCCCAGGCGCGCACCATCTCGGGGCGGTGCTGCTGGTAGGAGTCGAGCAGTTCCGCAGCATGGCGAAACGCCGGCAGACGTCGATGGCGGTCGGTGGCGACGTGGTGGCCGAATCCGGCGAGGTCGACGTCGTCCAGGCCGCCGGTGTCCCACAGGTCGAGGATCGTGAAGGCCAGGACGTCGGGGCGCCAGGGGTCGTCGTCGCCGGTCGGGCGATCGGTTCCGGCCCGGTCACTGGCTGCCCGGTTGCTCGTCGTCTCGGACGCCACGCTCGCGATCGCGCGATGCACGATGGTGGCGGGGAACGGGAAGTCGATGTTCGCCGCGATCCCGTCGTCGCTGGTCCCGGTGCCCAGGCGGTGCGCCAACCGTTGCGCGATCCAGCGTTCGATTCCGCGGGAATGCACTGCGACCAGGTCGGCGGTGAAGGGATCGGCGAGTGGGGTTGCGAGGACGGCGGCGAGCCGGTCGACCAGTTGGTCCGAGCGCGTGGCGCGGTGGATGTGCAACACGCCGTGACCTCGATTCGTTGGGTGGTGACCCGGACCCATGGGGCGGGCTGGTGGAGGGTTGCTGGTGCGCCCGGCAGGTGCAGTGCGGCACGTGTCGCCATCCTACGAACTGGGTGTGACGTCGTCGTGGCGGGACGCTCGATCGGGGTGCCGGACCGGCCGCGCGACGAGCCTCGTCGCCGACACGGCCCTGCGGGGGAACATCGGCGGTCCTGTGCTCGTTGTGCCCGCCCCGGTGGTCCCGCCCCGAATGTCCCGGTGGTACCACCACCCGAGTGTCCCGGAGCGCGACCGCAGTGCCTGACCAGGCCCGGGTCCGCCTCGCCCATCCAGCCGGAGGAGTGCCGTGAACTGGTTTCGTCGACCCGCGAGCCTGGATGACGATCAGCGCGCCCACCTGTCCTCCGTGCTGGGCCCGCTCGACCGCTTCGACGCCCGGCAGCGCGATCGGCTCGAGTCGCTGACCGCCGAGCTGGTCACGCGCCGCCACTGGACACCGGCCCGCGGGTTCACGCTGACCGAGGCGATGCAGATGCACGTGGCCGCACATGCCGCGGTGCTCGGTGTGGGCATGGACGAGCCGGACCCGTTCGCCAACGTGGAGTCGATCGTGGTGCACCGGACCACGATGGTCGATCGTCGGCCGCGTCCGAGCCCGATCCCGGGCGTGGTGACCGAGGCGCCCCGCAGGCTGTTGGGCCACACCTCGGCGCATGGACCGGTGTTCGTGTCCTGGGCGGCAGTGGAGCGCGATCGAGCCACGGGCCGAGGCGATGTCGTCCTGCACGAGTTCGCCCACAAGCTCGACGCGACCACCCACCTGCTCGACGGGACACCCCGCCTGGACACGCCCGCGCACCTCGAACGGTGGGTGCGCGTGTGCACGAGGATCCACCGCGACCTGCGACGAGGGCGTCCCGACCCCGTGCTGCGCCCCTATGCCGCCACGAACCCCACCGAGTTCTTCGCCGTGGCAACCGAGGTGTTCTTCGTTCGCCCGCTGGACCTGCGCCACGTGCACCCCGACCTCTACGAGGTGTTCATGGACTTCTACGGCCAGGACCCCGCCACGGTGGACGCGGCCCGCGGTGGCGTCGTGACGGTGCCGAGTGCGGACCGGCCGGACCCGGCCTGACGGGGCCTTGCCGGCGGCAGCGTCAGCCGAGGTCGGTGGCCAACAGGTCGTCGAAGTGCTCGCGGCGCACGACGAGTCGGTCACGCCCGTCGCGCACGAACACCACCGGTGGCCGGCGAAGCTTGTTGTAGTTGGAGCCCATGGAATGGCCGTAGGCGCCGGTGACGGGCGTGACCAGGGTGTCGCCCACGACGACGTCGGCGGGCAACTGGGCCCCGAACAGCAGCACGTCGCCGCTCTCGCAGTGCTTGCCCACGACCCGCGCACGGCGGGGGCGAGGTGCCGCCACGTCCCGCGCCAGCACGGCCTCGTAGCCACTGCCGTAGAGCACGGGTCGAGGGTTGTCACTCATGCCGCCGTCGACCGCCACGTAGGTGCGAACGCCCGGAATCTCCTTGATCGTGCCCACCGTGTAGGCAGTGACGGCGGCGCTTGCCACGATGGCCCTGCCCGGCTCAACCCTCACCTTTGACCTGACGTTGAGGTCGTCACAGGCGGACAGGAGTGCGGCGGCCCACTCGGTGATCGTGGGCGCGGACTCTCCCGTCACGTATGCCACGCCCAGGCCACCGCCCAGCACCAGTTCAGGCAGGTCCAGGGGGACGGCGAAGGCGGCCATCACCTCGACTGCACGGGCGAACGACTCGGCCGCGAACACGTTGGACCCGATGTGGCAGTGCAGGCCGACCAGGTCCATGGCCGTCGAGGCGCGAGCCCGGTCCACGGCCCGTCGGGCATCGCCGTTGGCGAGGTTGAAGCCGAACTTGGAGTCGTCCTGGCCGGTCGCGATGAACTCGTGGGTGTGGGCGTGCACACCGGGCGTGATGCGCAACAGCACCGATGGAGGCGGGCCGACCCCGGCATCGGCCAGCGCCTCGAGGCGGTCCATCTCGTCGAAGCTGTCGACGACGACATGGCGGACGCCCACCTCGATCGCCGTGCGCAGTTCGGCCGGCGACTTGTTGTTGCCGTGCAGCACGCAGGCAGATGCCGGCACCCCTGCCGCCATGACGACATGCAGTTCGCCCCCCGATGCGACGTCGAGCAGCATGCCCTCCTCGTGGGCCAGTCGCGCCATCGCCCGGCACAGGAACGCCTTGGAGGCATAGATCGCACCACCCGGCCCGAACGCCTTCACGGCTTCGCGACAGCGCGCGCGCAGGTGGTCCTCGTCGTAGACGAACACCGGGGTGCCGTGTCGGGCGACGAGCTCGTCGACACGGCAGCCGCCGATGACCAGGCCGCCATCCTCGGCGACGGCGGCGTTGTCGGGCAGCAGGGTCAGGTCGAAGTCGGTCACGGAACTGGCCTCGGCACGGTGGCGCTGGACTCGCCACACTCTGGTTCGCAGGATGCCGCATCGCGGCCATCCGTGCGGACACCCGCGACGACAGGCCGCACCGTGGTCACCGTGCACGACACCGGACAGGTCCGTGGCGGCATCGGTCTGGCAGCCGAACGTCTCGGACACGGGCCCGCCGTGCTGGTCACGACGGCATCGGACCACGTCGCGCTGCGCACCCCGACGCGCCCTGACCACTTCTCGGGCAACGCGATCCACCTGTTCGCGCCCCCCGCGGCGGTGCGGCCGTGGCTGAAGCGCCATGCCGACAGCATCGGCCACCTGCCCGGCGTCGACGGTGCCTTCCTGTGCTGGGAGGTGCCCGTCGACGTCGTCGCGGACGGCGACCTCGCGTCGCTGCTCCCCGACGACGTGCCCGAGGACGCGACGGTCGAGGCGGTGTCGGCCATGGTGTGGCGACCCGACCTGCGCGAGACGGACGCCACCACCCGCCTGGCCGCCCTGGCGGCGCTCGACGTGGTCGAACCCGGCGGCCTCGACATCCGCTCGGGTGCCGACGAGCACGTGATGGCCGGGGCTCGCGCGCTGTACCTGCAGGCCGGCTGGGGGACCGACGTCGACTACTGGCGGTGGCACATGGCCCAGCAACGCGACCTGATGGTCGCCGGTCGCTGTGACGTCTGGGTCGCCTACGCCATGGGCATCCCGGCCGGGCGCGCCAGCCTGATGCACGATCGCCAGGGCCTGGCGATCGTCGAGGACGTCGTGACGCATCCGCTGCATCGCCGCAAGGGACTGGCGTCGGCACTCGTCGTGCACGCGATGCGCCACCACCTCGCCACCCATCCCGACGACGCGGTCGTGATCCGGGCCGATGCCATCGGCCCGGCGCGACGGGTGTACGAACGCCTCGGGTTCGTGACCGTGGCCACCGACATCTGCCTGCGCACGGGGGCGTCCGGCGACCACGGCTAGCCTTTTCGCGAGTCGCCTGGCGGGGGCCAGACCCGCGGCGAACAACCGACGCAGCGCGTCGAGGAGGTACGGGTGGACACGATCCGCATCGGGCTGTTGGGGTGTGGGACCGTCGGGTCCGGGATGGTCAGCATCCTCGATCGCGCCGGCGACGACATCGCTGCGCGTGCCGGCGCCAGGCTGGCGGTCACCCGCATCGCCGTGCGCGACCTCGAGCGCGACCGCGGCCCGTCGATCGATCCGTCGATCCTGACCGACGACGCCGACTCGATCGTCACCGACGACGACATCGACCTCGTCGTCGAGGTGATGGGCGGCCGCGAGCGTGCCGGTGCGCTGATTCGCACGGCGCTGCGCAACGGCAAGCCCGTCGTCACGGCCAACAAGCAGTTGATCGCGCACGAGGGCCCCGACCTGCTGGCGATCGCGGCCGAGGCGGGCGTGGACCTGATGTACGAGGCGGCGGTGGCGGGCGCCATCCCGATCATCCGCCCGCTCAAGGAATCGTTGGCCGGCGACCACATCCGGCGGGTCATCGGCATCCTCAACGGCACGACCAACTACATCCTGACACGCATGACCGAGGAGGGCGCCTCCTACGACGACGTGCTGGCCGAGGCCCAGGACCTCGGATATGCCGAGAAGCCCGATCCCTCCGCCGACACGGGTGGTCATGATGCCGCGGCCAAGACGGCGATCCTCGCGTCGTTGGCCTTCGACTCGGCCGTGACCGATCCCCAGGTCCATCGCGAGGGGATCGAACGTGTCACGGCCACCGACATCGAGGTGGCCCGTCGCCTGGGCTACGTGATCAAGCTGGTCGGCATCGCCTCGGAGGTGGACGGCCGCATCGCCGTGCGCGTGCATCCGACCTTCCTGCCCGACACCCACCCGCTGGCCAGCGTGCGCCTGGCCTTCAACGCCGTGTTCGTGGAGGCGGACGGTGCCGGCGAGTTGATGTTCTACGGCCCGGGGGCCGGCGGCGAACCGACCGGTTCTGCCGTGCTGGGTGACGTCGTGGACGTGGCGCGCAACCTCCTCAACACCGTTCGCGGTCCCATCGAGTCGACCCACCGTGCCGTCGAGGTGCGACCCATGGAGGACTTGACGACCCAGTACTACGTGCTGCTGGACGTCGACGACAGGTCGGGGGTGTTGGCCGCGGTCGCGGCCACCTTCGGCGACCACGACGTGTCGATCGCCCAGGTGTGGCAGGAGGGCACGGGAGATCGTGCCCAGCTGGTGCTGATCACCCACCGCGCCCTGGAGTCGAACCTGCGCGCCTGCACCGAGGCGTTGGCCTCGACCGACGGTGTCCGGGCCGTGGCCAACGTGTTGCGCGTCGAGTCGGAGGCTCGCCCGACCTGACCGCGCCGCTGCGTCAGGCTGCGATCTCGAATCACGACGCACGGCACCAAACCGCACCCGGCGCGGCTGCGAACTCCTCGTGATGACCCTGATGCACCGCGTGTCGGGGCGCCATCGGAGGAGTCAACTGTGAGTACGAACACCACGTCCACGCTGCGCTCGACCATTCGGAAGGTGGCGGTGACGGGCATTGCCCTGGCCGCGACCATCGGCATGGCCGGCACGGCATCCGCCGCCCACGACACCAATCCGTCGCCCAGGGTCGCCAGCTATTCCTACGAGCTGAACCCGGTCCAGGCCGACACCGTCCCCAACAGCCAGGCCACCGGCACGACCCGCGTCAAGGCCCTGCCCAACGGCAAGGTCCAGGTCCAGGTCGAGGCATCTGGGCTCATGCCCAACGTCCCGCACGCCATGCACCTGCACGGCTTCTCCGACATGGCCGACAACGCCTGCCCGACCGGTGCCACTGCCGACGCCAACGACGACGGGTTCGTCGACACCCTCGAGGGCGTGCCCTTCTACGGCGGCATCCAGGCCTCGCTGACCACGTCCGGTGACACGACCGCGGCCTCGGCCCTTGCCCTGGACCGCTTCGCCGTGGCAGACGCCGAGGGCAACCTGTCCTACGAGCGCACCTTCCGCAACGACAGTGCGCTGGCCAACGCCGGCACCGTCCAG
>DATFMD010000277.1:0-5466 GCA_035267125.1 Nitriliruptoraceae bacterium
GCCGACATCGTCAGGCAGGACGCCGACATGCAGAAGGCCGCCAGCGAACTCGACAAGGTGCGCGACGAGCTCGACACGCAGGTCGCCGACGGCAACGTGGTCCCCGGCATGGCCAACCAGCTCGACCGCGCGATGGACGACCTGGCCGCCACCCTGGTCTGACGGCGCCGTGGTTGGTGCAGGCAGGGAGTGCAGCACGGCGGTGCGCAGCGGCGCCGTGGTACGGCGATGCGGCGCGAGGCGATGCGGCGCGAGGTGGTACGGCACGTCATGAGGCGCGAGAGTGGCGACAGCCCAGAACGTCTTTGGGTCCGGTCCTCGAGGTGCGTCGCGACGCGATCGCGCCCGCGGCTGCACGCGAGTCGACGCGGAGGTTGTGTGCACCGGAAATTCGGCAAGCGCGGGGGCTAGCCGCAATCCATGTTCCGGCCAACCGGATTGGCGGGCCCGCGGAGAGAATCTACGGTCCAAGGATCGAGTGAGGTGTCCACCGAGCGAGCTGTCCGGAGTGCTCGGGTCGGGCGGACCGCAGAGTGGGCTGCGGAACGGCCGTCTCGAAGCATGCTTGTCAAGCCGGACCGTGCCCCCAAGTGCAACGAGGAGTCGACCATGACAAGCGAACATGTTGGCAGGACAACTTCCAGAACCGCAAAGACGGTGGCACTTGTCACTGTCGGCGTCCTGGCCGTCGGAGCATTCTCGGCCGTGGCCCAGACAACCGTGACCTCGGCCGACTTCTGCGTGAAGGACAACGGACAGGTCCGATTGGCGGTCGACGGATGCGACGCCAACGAGGAGTTGCTCACGATCAGTGGTGAGACGGGGCCCGGGGGACCGGAGGGTCCGCCAGGGCCACAAGGCGAACCCGGACCCGCGGGCCAGGACGGAGCGGACGGTGCACCAGGGGGCGTCAGCGGCTCGAATCTGTCGACCGAGTATGCGAGCACCGTCGTGAACAGCCTGGGGGACATCTACGTGAGTGTTTCATGCGACAGTCCAGACGAACGCATCGTGGATCACACGACGGCCGTGTTCAACGAGTCCGGGGACGACGAGATCTTCTTCCGGGGGAGCAATGTCTTCCTTTCGGAGGCTGGGGGCGACGCCTGGACTCTCACCGTGCGTTGGTACGTCCGATCGCTCGACCCCACCTGGGAAACCCCCGTGCCGCGCTTCGCCGAGGCCAGCATCACCTGTCTGTCGATCACCTGACCACGCTCGTCGACGGTGGCGCCACGTCGACCAAAATCAGCCGATCTTCCACCAGCCGCGCCAGGTGCCGTCGGCGACGTGGTGGTCCCAGGCAGCCGTGTAGACCTGGTTGTCCTTGCTCACGATGAAGATGTCGAGCTTGGTCGGGGCGCGCGACACCGCGGCGACGGCGGAACCGGGCCGGATGTGGCCGGTCTGGATGTTCCACCAGCCGCGCCATGTGCCGTCGGCGGCGTCGCGGTCCCAGGCCGCGGTCCAGGTCTTGCCGTCGGCGCCGGCGACGAACACGTCGAGCTTGTGGTCGTCGCGTGCGACCACGGACACGGGCGCGCCCGGCTTCGCCTTCAAGTTGCCGATGCGCCACCAGCCGCGCCACTTGCTGTCGGCGACGTCGTTGTCCCATGCGGCGGTGTAGATGCCGCCGTCGTTGCTGACGTGGAACACGTCGAGCTTGTTCGGTGCTCGTGACACCGCGGTCACTGTGCCGCCGGCCGGGATGTGGCCGGTCTGGATGTTCCACCAGCCGCGCCAGTTGCCGTTGGCGGCGTCGCGGTCCCACGCTGCGGTCCAGGTCGTGCCGTCGGCGCTGGCGACGAAGATGTCGAGCTTGTGGTCGTCGCGTGCGACCACGGACACGGGGGAGCCGGGCTTCGCCTTGAGGTTGCCGATGCGCCACCAGCCGCGCCACTTGCCGTCGGCGACGTGGTGGTCCCAGGCGGCGGTGTAGATGTGGCCGTCGTTGCTGACGTGGAACACGTCGAGCTTGTTCGGTGCCCGCGACACGGCGGTGACCGCACCGCCGGGCACGATGTGGCCGGTCTGGATGTTCCACCAGCCGCGCCAGACCCCACTCGCCACGCGGTCGTCCCAGGCGCCAGTGAACGTCCTGCCGTCACTCGAGGAGGCGAACACGTCGAGTCGGTGCGGGTCCAGCGACACCAGCGACGGTGGCGTGCCGGGTGTCGCGATGTCGCCGAGCACGGGTCGCCAGCGGTCCCAGTTGGCGTCGTAGCGCCCGGGTGTCCAGTGCGTCCGCCAGGCGCGGCCGGACGCATCGGTCGCGACCACGTCGAGGTCATTGGGGGAGCGGGCCACGACGCTGGCCACCGACAGTCCCGCGCGGTGGAAGGTCGGCGTCGGGGGATTGCGCACGACTTGCCCGTTGAGCGGCATCCCGCGTGCCACGTCCGTCCAGTTGTCGTCGCCGCTGCGCACCTGGTAGTCGCGGAACGCGACGGGGAAGGTCACGAAGCCGGGGGTCTGGTCGGGGGCGTCCGTGACGGCCACGTGCGGATGGTGGGCTCCCACCTTGACACCGGTGTCACCCGTGAGTGCGAGGAGGGCGCCGGCGGCAACGTGGTCACCCACCTTTGGCAGGGCGGTGTCCTGGCGCAGGTGCAGGTAGGCGCAGTACTCGTCGGTGGCCTGCTCCACCTCCACGTAGTTGGAGGACTGCGACGTGCCCGACGGCGCCGACTCGCGGACCGTGACGACCGTGCCGGGTGCGGCCGCGTAGAAGGGCGCGCCGTCGGAGCCGTCGGGATACTCGCCGGCCTGGGGGTGGTCGGCCACGACGAAGTCCCAGCAGAAGCATGCGTAGCCCTGGTGGGAGCCGCCCTGGAAGTCGACGCCCTGGATCACCTTCCAGGCTTCGCCCGGCGGAAAGGGCAGGTCCATCGGCTCGTGGGCGGTCGGCAGCGGCAGGCTGGCGGCGTCCGCCTGGCTGTCCCGATCCGGCGACGTGGCCACGATCCGGGCGGCGCCGTGCAGTGACGTCGTCGCCCCCAGCGTGGCGCGTCGTCGCCCGGGCCGAAACGCGACGCCGGCCAGCAGGTCCGGCTCCTTGCCGGTCAGGCCGTCGGCGCTGGCGAGCGCCGCCAGTTCCTGAGCGCTGAGCCGCCGCGTGAACACGCCCACGTCGTCGACCAGCCCGTAGAACTGCCCGTTGCGTCCGTTGACGGTCATGCCGCTGGTGCGCTTGCCGACGCGCAGCGTCCCGGTGGCCGGCGAGTTCGAACTCGGGAAGGTGAGGCTGGAGCCGACCTGGGCGCCATCGACGAACACGCGATGCACCCTGGCGGACCCCGTCACCTCGACCGTGACGGCGGCATGTCGCCACGTCGCCGGCGCCAACGACACCGGGGCGTCCAGTTGCTGGCTGCCGACCGCCAGCATCAGCTTCGTCTGGCCCTTCGGTGCTGCCGAGTAGTCGCCCATCCCGAACACGAACGTGCCCGACCCGTTCTCGGCCACCAGCGGGCCCTCGTAGGAATCCGGGAATTGGGGCATGAAGCGGACCACGATCGTGTGGTCCGACGTCGCGAAGTCCGCGAAGTCGATGTCGGTGTCTGCGCACCCGGTCCAACTCAGTGCGAGTGCCATGGTCCTGAACCCCCCTGTGCGGCAACCCCGTTCCTGGGGCAGTCCGTCAGACCTCCCTAGCAAATCCCGGGCGTCCCGTCAATCGGTCCGCGGTCTGCGGGGAGATTTGGCCCTGAAGTCGACGAACCCAGTTCGTTGGGCGCCTAGGGTGACACGTGGCCGCGCGCACCCATCGAATGGAGCGCTTCATGCCACTGGTGTTCGTCCACGGGGTCTCGAACCGCGCCGGCGAGGCCTATGACCGATCGCGACGCATTCGCGAGTCGCTCTTCCGCGAGTTCCTGCTGGCGCCCGACTCGGGTTCGGCCGACTCGAACGTCGAGATCGTCGATGCCTTCTGGGGCGACCTCGGTGGGCGACTTCGTTGGGACGGTCGGTCCATGCCGATCGGTGACTTCGAGGCACTCGGGAGCGAGGTCTCCGACAGCTTGACCCTCTACGCGGCAACCGGCGTATCACCGAGCTCACGGGGGCGAGCGATCCTGGAGGTCGCAGAGCAACGCACCCTCCTCGACGCCGTGGACCTGGTCTGGCCGGCCGCGTCGGTCGTGTCGGACGCACAGTCGGAGGAGCTCGCGGCCCTTGCTCCCGCCGTCGTGTCCTATGCACGTGCCAACGAGCATCCCGACTGGATCAGCGACGTGCGTGACGACCGGGAGTTCGTCACTGCGCTTGCAGCCGCGGTGCAGGCCGCCGAGACTTCATCGCGCGACCAGGCCAGATCTTCGGACGCGAACGTCGCGGGAGCCACCGACGACCTGGAGTTCGAGTCGCTCGGCGGTGTCGGCGCCGCCTGGGACGCGTTGCGATCGGCCGTCTCGCGCGTGGGGAAGGCAGTTGTGGGCACCGTCGGAGAATCGGTATCGGATCACGTCCGGCCAGCCGTGATGCCATCCGTCAGTGCGTTCTTGGGCGACATCCTCGCGTACCTCGACCAGCGGCACGACACCCCGGCTGCCACCGACCGCTCCATCGCCGGAGTCGTCGGGGGACACCTGCGCGCCGCTGCCTCGGACCGGTCAGACGACGATCCGCTCGTGGTCGTCGCGCACAGCATGGGCGGCAACATCACATATGACCTGTTGACCAGCGACCTCTCGGACGTCGACGTCGACGTCTTCGTCACGGTGGGCTCCCAGGTCGCACTGTTCGAGGAACTGAAGCTGTTCAGTTCGAGTGACGACGACGTGCCCGGGATGGACCTCAGTCGACTCGTGTCGCCTCCGTCGAATGTCGGTCGCTGGGTCAACATCTTCGACCAGAGTGACCTCCTCGGTTTCGCCGTCGGACGGGTCATCGACGGGGTGGAGGACTACAGCTTCCGGACGGGGAGCTTGTTCAAGGCGCACAGTGCCTACTTCTCGCAACCCGGATTCCACGAGCGGCTGGCCGCTCGCATCAACGGGGGCGGGTCATGACGCTCGTCGTGGACCGGGGGACCAACGGTGCACGTGTCCACGCGCTCGTGATCGGTGTCGGCGCATATCGACACCTGAATGGGGGCGAGGGTCCCCTTGCGGCCCAGCCGTTCGGGCTCGGACAGCTCACCAGCCCGCCTGTCTCTGCAGCGGCGTTCGTTGACTGGATCGAGACCACGATGCGCCACCCCGAGGCAGAACTGGGATCCGTTGAACTGCTGCTGTCACCCGGCTCGGCGATGCTGGACCAGGGCGCGGTCGAGGTCGAAGTGCCGACCATGGAGAACACTCGTGCCGCTTTCGACCGGTGGTTGGCGCGTTGCGACTCGAACAAGGACAACGTTGCCGTCCTGTACTTCAGTGGACACGGGATCGAGCGCGAGTCGCACATGGCGTTGCTGGCGGACTTCGGCGTCTCGGCCACCCGCCCACTCGAGAACGCGGTGGACGTCGG
>DATFMD010000278.1:0-7317 GCA_035267125.1 Nitriliruptoraceae bacterium
GCCCCCCCGGCCGTCGCGGCTGCCAGTGAGGTCATCGGAACCATGGGCTCGTGGACGTGCACGACATCGGGTGCGAATGCGGCCAGTGCGCGGCGTACCCGCACCGCCGCAGTCGGCGCCAACGCCAGCGGCGCGACCGAGTCGTTGAACGGGACCCGCAGGGAGGATCCGACCGCCGTGATCGCGCCGCGCGATCGGTTCCCCGGCGCAAGCACCTGCACATGGTCCCCGCGCGCTCGCATGTGCGCTGCCACCTGCAGGACGTGCGACTGGACGCCACCCGGCACGTCGATGTCGTAGGGGCACACCATGGCGATGCGCAACGGCTGATCGTCCCTGCGGGCTCCCGAACCGGTGACCGCGCCGTCTGCGGTCACTGCTGCGCCTCGGGATCCCACCCCGATGGCCACGAGCCGGTTTCTCGCCACGACACGGACACCGGATGGTCGGGCTCACGGTCGACGAGCCAGTTGGGCACGAACACGTGCCACTGGTCGGGGTACTGGGAGATCATCGCCTCCAGTTCGTGGGCGATCGCCTGGGTGCCCGCCACGACCGACAGTGCGGAGACGTCGATGCGGGACTGGATGTGACCCGTCCACTCCCCCGGCCCACGCGCAAGGAACGCCCCGGTTGCAACCGGACGACCCGTTCGACGGGCCAGCACGGCGGTGCCGGCCGGCAGGCGGCACGGCTCGCCGAAGAACTCCACGATCGGTCCGCGGCGACCCAGGTCCCGATCAGCCAGCAGCGTGGCCAGTCCGCCTCTGTGCACGGCACCCGCCATGCGGTCGACCATGTCGCCGCCACGCACGAGCGGGAACACCTCGATGCCGGCCTGGCGACGCAGGTCGACGAAGCGGTCGAAGAGTCGGCGGGGCTCGACCACCTCGGCCACCACCGCCATGTTCCAGTTCCGTTCGGTCGTGAACATCGCTCCGATGTCCCACGACCCCAGGTGCGCGGTCGCCAGGATCCCGCCGTCGCCATCGGCGACCATGTCGTCGACCAGGGCGAGTTGGTGGCCATCCGAGTGCGCCATCACGGTGGCGGGGTCCATCGTGTGCAGCCGGAACGAGTCCATCCAGTACCGGGTGTAGGAGCGATAGGCGTCGTCCACCGCTCGATCCAGGACATCGGCAGAGGGGCGGCCCATCACGCGCGCCAGGTTGGCGCGCAACTGGGCTCGCTGCCCGGCGCTGCCCAACATCGCCCACACCCGACCGACGGCTGCCGGCGCGGGGTCGACGATCGGTTCCGGCAGGTGGGCGACCGAGTCCCACGCCACTCGGTAGCCCCAGTACGACAGCCGCTGCCGAAGCGTCTCCCGACCGGGCGGTGGCAAGTCGTCGACCGTTGCCGCGTTCTTGGCCCGCGGCGTCACGGCCCCGACCTGGGTCCCACCCCGTGCACCCGCGGACGCGTCCTCGGACGGCGCCGGCGTCTGGGCGGGCTCGCCCCCGCTCATGCCCTGGACCCCGGGGGCCGGCCCGACGGTGACTCCGTGGCCTCGGGCACAGCGTCGGAGGCAACGTCGGAGCCAGCATCGGGAGCTGCATGGGGCGCGTCGCCGTCGGTGGCAACCATGTCCTCCCAGGCCGCATCGAAGTTCTTTGCTCCGTAGAGGCGCCGCGCCGCCTCCTTGAACGCGCGGTTCCATGCCCGTCCACCGGCGGCGAGCACCATCAGTTCATCAGGCAGGTCTCGAGCCACCTGGCACCACACGTGGTGGACGCGTTGGATGATGGTCACGACACCGCCGACCGCCAGGATCCACAACACGGGTTCGAGGATCCAGCGCCAGAACACCAGCCCGAACATCAGGATGATCGCGCGCTCGGCGCGCTCCAGGATCCCGATCTGGCACTCCAGGTCGATCGCCTCGGCCTTCGCGCGGACGTAGGAGGTCACCTGCGCAGCCACCAGGGCGGTGATGGTGAGCGCGAACAGGCGAGGTTGGTCGCGCAGCCAGAACGCGACGCCCGCCAGGATGATGCCGTCGGAGAGCCGATCCGAAACCGAGTCGTAGAAGGCGCCGAACGGTGTGGACCGGTTGTCTGCCCGCGCCACCGCGCCGTCCAGCGTGTCCATCAGGCCGCCCAGCACCAGGGCCCACCCGCCGATGACGGGCTCTCCGGCCACGACAAGGCCGGCCGCCACGCCCGTCAGGACCAGGCCCATCGTGGTCAGGGCATTGGGTGTCACGCCCAGTCGGGCGAGTCCACGGCCCATGGGCGACACCACGGCGTCGATGGTCGTGTCGAATCGTGCGCGCAGGGCCACGCGGTTCTCGATCGGGACGGGGGCGAGGGCAGCGGGTGCGAACGTCGGGCGGTCACGTGGCCAGACAAGGCGCGGACCGCACCCCGGCAGTGCCACGACGGCCACCGTTGCGAGGTGCACGATGACCGGTCACGGACGGCCTCGAAGGTAGCGGACTCGTTGCCACATCCATGGGCACAACCACGCCCGCGACCATTCCCCGCGCACTACCGTTCACCACACCCGCCGCCATCAGGAGCCTCCTTGCGCCGTCTCGTCCTCGTTCTCGTCGCCCTCTTCGCCATTGCGCTGCCCACCACGGCAGCAGCCGTTCCGGGGCCGGGCCCAGATGGTCCCGAGTGGTTCGTGGACGAAGCGCAGTTGCCCTTCGACGGCCTGCAGTCCCTGCCGGCCACGCAGTACTGGGGCACCGAACACGGCGCCGGCTACCGCATGGAGGTGCCCGACGACTGGAATGGCTCGTTGGTGATGTGGGCCCACGGATTCCGCGGCGACGGACTCGCGCTGACGGTCGACAACCCGCCACTGCGGGAGTGGCTGTTGGCCAATGGATTTGCCTGGGCGGCGTCCAGCTACAGCGCCAACGACTACAACGTGGGCGTCGGCGTTGCGGACACGCATCGACTTGCAAGGCTGTTCCGCAAGCAGGTCGCCAAGCCAGACCGTGTCTACATCACCGGCGCGTCGATGGGCGGGCACGTGACGGCACGCTCGATCGAGCAGTACCCCAACGCCTACGACGGGGCCATGCCGGTCTGTGGCGTGCTGGGCGACTACGAGTTGTTCGACTACTTCCTCGACTTCAACGTCACGGCGCAACAGTTGGCGCTGGGGACCTCGCGCTACCCCATCGAGGACGCGGGAACGTGGCTGGGCACGGACGTGCCGGCCATCAAGGCCGGCCTCGAGGCAGTACCCGGCGGCTGGCCGGCGGTGCTCAACGACACCGGCACCCAGTTCAAGCAACTCGTCGAACTGCAGTCCGGCGGTGACCGGCCCAACTTCGACGAGGCCTGGTTCTTCTGGAACTCCTTCCCGACCTATGCGTCGACCCCCGGCAACTTCCTGTTCGACCTCGCGATCGGCGACGGCACGCTGGCTGGCCAGAAGGGCATCGTTGCCGACAACGTCGGCACCTACTACCAGGTGGACCTGGACCCGGCCACGAGCCCGACCGAGGCCACGCTCAACGCCGATGTCGTCCGTGTTGCGGGCGCTGAACGACTGCGCAACTCGCAGGCCCTGAAGCCCGTGCCCGTGGTGACCGGCGACATCTCCGTGCCGGTGCTGTCCCTGCACAACCTCGGCGACCTGTTCGTCCCGTTCCACAACGAGGTCGTCTATGCCCAGGAGGTGGCTGACGCGGGCAACTCCGACCTGCTGGTCCAACGCGCCATCCGCGGGGTCAACCACTGCGGGTTCACGGGAACCGAGTTGGCCACGGCCATGTCCGACCTCGTGGAGTGGGTCGAGACCGGTGCACGGCCGGCGGGCGACGAGGTGCTGGACCCCGCGGCCGTGGCAGCACCCGACTACGGCTGCCGCTTCACCGACTTCGCCACCCCCGGCGGCCACATCCTCGCCGCTCCCTGCCCATAGGTCCTCGGGACCATGCCTGGAGGGCCACCCGGCGGGACCCTTCGCCGGGTCCGCAGGTCCCGGCGGCGTCACCTCCAGTCGACGCCGGCCAGCTCGTCGTGGACCTCTGACAGGGCCCGTGGCAGCACCCTGGCAGCACCGACCGTGGAGATGAAGTTGGTGTCGCCGGCCCACCGCGGCACGACGTGGAGGTGGACGTGGTCGGCGATGCCGGCGCCGGCCGCGGGCCCAAGGTTCATGCCCAGGTTGACGCCCTGGGCACCGAGCACGTCGTGCAGCACGGTGGCGCCCCGCCTGCCGAGGTGCCAGATCTCGTTGGCCGCGTCTTCCTGCACGGCATTCAGGAATCGTTCGTGCGCGTAGGGCACGACCAGCAGGTGGCCCGGGTTGTAGGGGTAGGCGTTGAGCATGACGAACGCACCGTCCCCGCGGTGCAGGATCAGGCTGTCGCGATCGCGCTCCGGGTCTCGCGCCGGCAGGACACAGAACGGACACCCGTCGATGGCTGGCTCGGCACTGCCGACGTAGCCGAACCGCCACGGCGCCCACAGCCGTTGCAGGTCGTCGACGGCCATGCCGGGCTGGTCCGCCCTGGCGTCTGGCTCGGGAGCGGCCATGTCGTCAGCCCCGGGCATCGTCGTCCGCCGTGGTCACCGGGGCCGACGGCGCGTCGACGTCCGACTGCCCCACGACGGGGGATTCGGCAGCCGCGCCGGTGGCAGCCGCCCCGCCATGGGCCTGTTCCACCGTCACCGGTACCAACGCGCCGAAGAACCGGCGCGGTGCGTCAAGGTGCCGGAGCAGGCTGTCCAGGTGCCCGGCGTAGGACGCGCGCAACGTGTGGTACTCGGCCAGGACTCGGTCTGGATCGTCGGGCAACGGCAACCCGAGGTCGACGAGGTCCTGTGCGGTGGGGGCATCGACATCGTCGTCGTCGACCTCGCTCGGCGTGAGACCCAGGGACGCCGTCATCACGACGAAGGTGCTGACACAGCGCCGGTACAGCCGCCACGCCGGGCCCTTCTCGTCGCCTCGGGCGACGATCGAGATCACGGCGACATCCGCCATCAGCCCCATTCCGGTGGCCCACGACCGGCCCAGGTGCTGGGAACGGAAGTAGGCCAACATCGGATGCGACGTGTGGGTCTCCAGCACCATCGCGACCCACTGCTCCCACTCACCCAGGGTCTGGTCGAGATCTCGAAAATCGATCGACCCATCCAGGAATGCGCCTGCCAACGCCATCGGTGTCGTGTGGCCCGGCGTGCCGTCGTCGAGCAACAACAACACCTGCTCGCGCCGTGCGTACGAGCCGTACAGGTTCGGCAGGTAGCCCACGGTCAGCGCGATGAACAGCACACCGCTGAAGCCCTCCACCAGGGTGAGCATGCGCCCGATGCCAGACACCGGGGTGATGTCGCCGAAGCCGATCGTGAAGTACACGACACCGGAGTAGTACACCGATTCCAGCATGTCGGTGACCCCGCCGATCACACCACTTCCCCACCAGATCAGCGCCCAACCCACCACCTGGAAGCCGACCCAACAGGCGATCAACGTCAACAGGACCACCGACGGGTACAGCGACAGGATCGTCTCGCGTCGTGCCCGGGCCTTGCGTGGCTGACCCGCCCGGGTCTGGCGTCGAGAGGCGCGGCGGGCGATGGCGCGGAACAGTGTCCATGCCTGGTCCGCGAGCCAGTCGGCGAAGCGACGTCGAGTGTTGTTGCGCAGGCGAGTCGACACCAGCGTGTCGACCATCCCGAGGAAGACCGCCGCCACGACGGCCGTTCCCCCGATCACCGCCAGCAGTCGCACGTCGGCTCCTTGTTGGGTCGGAACCCTAGTCGCAGGCCCCGGCCATTGGACGAGATCCGCGGACGACCGGACCCATCACGACGGCGGAAGTGCCACGCGGTCCGCGATCTCGCCGACCACCTCGTCCACGAAGTCCGACACCGGCACGTCCTTGCGTTGGGCACCCGCGTACGGCCGCACGGCAACGGTCCGGGCGGCAGCCTCGTCGCCACCCACGATCAGTGCGTACGGCACCTTCGAGGTGGCCGCCTTGCGGATCTTGTTGCCCAGGGTGTCGTCGGAGGCATCGACCTCGACACGCACGCGCTCGGCCCGCAGGATCGCGGCCACCTCGTTGGCGTAGTCGTCGAACTCGGCCGCGACCGGGACCACGGTGGCCTGCACGGGCGCGACCCAGGTGGGAAACGCGCCGTTGAAGGACTCGACCATGACGGCGAAGAAGCGCTCGATGGAACCGAACAGGGCCCGGTGGACCATCCAGGGCTGATGGTGCTCGCCGTCCTCGCCGACGTAGGTCAGGTCGAAGCGGTCCGGGAGGTTGAAATCGACCTGGACGGTGGTGGTCTGCCACTCACGCCCCAGCGCGTCACGCAGGTGGATGTCGATCTTCGGGCCGTAGAACGCGCCCTCTCCCTCGTCGACCTGGTAGTCCAGCCCCAGTCCCTCGACTGCCTTGACCAGCGACTGCTCGGCGACCTCCCACTGCTCGTCGGACCCGATGGACTTGTCGGGCCGGGTCGAGATTGCGACCCGACTGGGTGCCCCGAACCCGAACACGCGATACAGGTCCATGGCGAAGGTGACGCAGTCGGCCACCTCGGCCACGACCTGGTCCTCACGACAGAAGATGTGGCTGTCGTCCTGGGTGAAACCGCGCGCTCGCAACTGGCCATTGACCACGCCCGACTTCTCGTACCGGTAGACGGTGCCAAGTTCGGCCAGGCGCAACGGCAACTCGCGATACGACCGGGTCCGGGACTTGTAGGCCAGCAGGTGGAAGGGACAGTTCATCGGCTTGAGGCGATAGCGCGCCGCCTCGTCGATCTCCATGCCCGGATACATCAGGTCGGCGTAGTTGTCGAGGTGGCCGGAGATGCGCCACAGGTCCTCCTTGGCGATGTGGGGCGAGTAGACCGCCTCGTAGCCCCGCGCCAACACCTCGTCGCGGATCCAGTCCTCCATCTGCTTGCGGACCATCGCACCCTTGGGCAGGAAGATCGACAGGCCCGGCCCCAGTTCATCGGGGAAGTGGGTGAGTTCGAGTTCTCGGCCCAGCTTGCGGTGATCGCGGCTGGCTGCCTCCTCGAGCATGGTCATGTGCGCCTTGAGGGCCTTGCGCGACTCCCAGGCGGTGCCGTAGATGCGCTGGAGCATCGGGCGGTCCTCACGACCGCGCCAGTACGCCCCGGCGCTGCGCAACAGGGTGAAGGCCGGGATCCGCTCCGAGGACGGTACGTGGGGACCACGACACAGGTCCGACCACGCCACCTCACCGTCGGGCAGGACGTTGCGATAGACGGTGAAGGTGGGATCCTGGTCAGCCTCGTCGGCCTGGTCGCCACTGGTGTCGACCGCACTGACGATCTCGCCCTTGTCGACGGCGTCGATGATCTCGAG
>DATFMD010000279.1:0-6479 GCA_035267125.1 Nitriliruptoraceae bacterium
CAGCGGGTACGCCCCACGCGTGTTCTCCGTGGTGGCGTGGTCGAGGTCGAGCCGGTGGGTGTCGGGATCCATGGTCACGTTCTCGAGCACGGTCCCGAAGCGCCGGGTCGTGCGATAGATCTCGGGCTCGGCCTCGTCGGACAGCCGAATCATCTTGGCATAGCAACCGCCCTCGATGTTGAAGATGCCCTTGTCGCTCCAGCCAATCTCGTCGTCACCGATCATCGCGCGGTCGGTCTCGGTGGACAGCGTGGTCTTGCCGGTGCCGGACAGGCCGAAGAACACCGCCGACACGCTGTCGTCGCCGGCCGGGACATTGGCCGAGGAGTGCAGGCTCAGCACCCCCTGCTGCGGCAGCAGGTAGTTCATCACGGTGAAGATGGACTTCTTGATCTCGCCGGCGTAGCTCGTACCGCCGATGACGACCATCCTGCGTGCCACGTTCAGGAGGATGAAGGCCTCGCTGCGCGTGTGCTCGGTGGTCGGGTCGGCCTGGAAGTCGGGGCAGTGCACCACGGTCCAGTCAGGTTCGAAGGTGGCGAGCACCTCCGGGTCGAACTCACGGATGAACATCGTGCGGGCGAAGAGGTTGTGCCAGGCATGTTCCGAGATGACGCGGACGTTGATGCGGTAGTCGGGGTCGGCACCGGCGTGGCAGTCCTGGACGAACACCTCGCGGTTCTGGAGGTAGCTGCGCAGCCCGTAGAGGACCTTGTCGAAATCCTCCTCGCTGAACGGCTTGTTGATGTCGCCCCACCAGATCTGGTCGCTGCTGGACGGCTCGTCGACCACGAACTTGTCGTTGGCAGATCGCCCGGTGTACTTGCCGGTCGACACGACCAGCGGCCCGAGGTGGCCGATCTGGGCCTCCCCACGGAGGATCGCGGCCTCGTACAGCTCTGGGGTGGAGAGGTTGTGGTGGACCGGTCCGGTGTGGGTCAGGCCAGCGTGGCTCAGGTCGGGCGTGCTGGGGTCGGGCACTGTCGTTCCTCGCGCTCGGGGTGGTGGGCGGGCCGTGGCCCATGGCACGTTGTGTGCCTTCCTCCAGCACCCTACGAGGACGACAGTGAGGCACTCCCGGCATCCGGCCCCGCCACGCGCAGGCCAATGGCCCTGCCGCCGCGGGACCATTGCCTCGGTCAGCGCGCGACATGCCGGGCCCGTCCAGGCGACGGCGCCGCCGGCGCGACCGCAGGGGGATCCGGACCGTGACGGTCAGTCCACGTCGACCCAGTCCAGGGTGCGATCGACGGCCTTGTTCCACTGGGCGTGGCCAGCGGCACGCTGTTCGTCGTCCCACTGCGGGGTCCAGCGACGATCCTCGTTCCAGTTTGCGCGCAGTGCGTCGGTGTCGGACCAGAATCCGACCGCCAACCCGGCTGCGTAGGCCGCGCCCAGTGCAGTCGTCTCGGCCACCACCGGCCTGCTGACGTCGACGCCGACCACGTCGGCCTGGATCTGCATGCACAACTCGTTGGCCGTCACACCGCCGTCGACACGCAACACCTCCACCTCCACGCCCGAGTACTCACGCAAGGCGTCGATGACGTCGCGCGACTGCCAGTAGATGGCCTCGAGGGCGGCCCGCGCCAGGTGGTTGCGGATGGAGAACCGCGACATGCCGACGATCACGCCACGAGCGTCGGACCGCCAGCGCGGCGCGAACAAACCCGAGAATGCCGGGACGAACACCAACCCCCCGCTGTCGTCGACCGCTGCCGCGATCCGATCGGTGCGGGTGTCCTGCCACACGATGGCGTTGTGGAAGGGTCGACCAGTGGTGCGGTCCCAGACGACGGTCGTCTCGCGCTGGTTGGTGATCCCGACGGCGGCGAGGTCGGACGCCTGGATGCCGAGGTCCTTCATGCAGGTGCGCACGGCAGTGGACGTGCGTTCCCAGATCTCGACGGGGTTGTGCTCCACCCACCCTGCGCGGGGCAGGATCTGTTCGTGTTCGAGTTGGTGGCGTCCGACCTCGTTGCCGCCATGGTCGAAGACCATGAAGCGACTGCTCGTCGTGCCCTGGTCGATCGCGCCCACGTAGTCCGCCATCGCCGTCCTTCCTCGCTGCCTGCACGGGTTCCGCGACAACGTAGGGCCTGCCGGGTCCAACGTCGTGTGGATCATCGGCGATGCCCTGGCGGGACGGTCATGCAAAGCGTCGGATCGGGCGTCGGATCGGGCGTCGGATCCGGCGTCGGGCAGGGCGTCGGATCGGGCACTGGTGTTCGCCCCCACGGGCGAGCCCGTCGTGGCACCATGACTGCCCACCGACCGATCCGGGAACGACCATGACGCCCCAACACCCGCGTGACGGCGCACTGACCGGTCCGCCCGACCTGCTGGTCCGCAACGGGCGCATCTTCGACGGCGCCTCATCGGACCTGGTCGATGGCTCTGTGCACGTCCACGGCGACACGGTCACGGCGGTCGTGGCCGATGGCGACGACGCCCCGGAGGCGCCCGGCCCCGACACCGTCGTGGTGGATGCCCGCGAGCGGGTCGTCGTTCCCGGCATGATCGATGCCCACTTCCATGCCTACGGCGTCGGCCTCGACTTGCTCGAGATCGAGTCAACACCCACCAGCTACGTCGCGATACGGGCGGCAGACCGACTGCGCCGGGCCCTGCGACGCGGCTTCACGACGGTTCGCGACGTCGCCGGCGGTGACGCCGGACTGGCCCGGGCGGTGACGGAGGGCCGCTTCCCCTCCCCCGCCTACCTCCACACGGGGCCGGCACTGAGCCAGACCGGTGGCCACGGCGACCCCCATCCGGGTGACCGCGACGTCACCACCGGCTGCTGTCACATGACCGAGGTCGTCGACGGTGTCGAACCGCTGCGGCGGGCCGCTCGGCGCCGGCTGCGGGCCGGCGCGCACGCCATCAAGGTCATGACGTCGGGTGGCGTGATGTCACCGACCGACCCGATCCGGATGGCCCAGTACTCCGCCGAGGAACTTGCCGCGGTCGCCGACGAGGCCAGGCGCCGTGGCACCTACGTGGCCGCACACGCCTATTCCCCGGAGGCGATCATGCACTCGATCGGCAACGGTGTTCGCTGCATCGAGCACGGCAACCTGCTCGATGCAGCGACGGCAGACGCGATGGCGAACCACGACGCCGTGCTGGTCCCGACCCTGGCCACCTACGACGCGCTCGATCGCCGCGGTCCGCAGCTCGGCCTGGCGCCCGTGTCACAGGCCAAGAACCGCGAGGTGCTGGCCGCCGGGCAGCGCGCCATCGAACTGGCCGCGGCGGCCGGGGTCGTGGTCGGGTTCGGCACCGACCTGATGGGCGACCTCGAGGACGAACAACTGGAGGGGCTTCGCCTGCAGGTCGAGGTCCAGGGGGTGCTTGACACCCTGCGATCGGTCACCGCCGGCAACGCAGTCGTCCTGCAGCGCGACGACATCGGCCACCTGCGCCCCGGTGCGCGGGGCGACATCGTGGTCCTGGCGGGGGACCCGTTCGACGACGCAGCCGTGCTCTGGTCACCGCGGCGCACCGTCATCCATGCCGGCACCGTGGTCCACGACGGGCTGGCTCGTCACCTGCGCTGAGATCTGGCACGTACTCGCGACACGCGCACCGGGCGTGGTCGAAGGTCCCGGTGGCGGGGGGCCCACCAGACGTCCGCGACAGCCCGATGCCGGGACCAACGGCCGCGTGACGGGGGCCGGTCTCGGGCCGGGGGAAGCCGCCGAAGGGCCACACTGGACACATCGGTGATGCAGCCAGGGATCACCGGCACAGACGGCGGCCACGCCGGTCGCCACGACCAAAGAAGCGAGGTCATCACCATGGCCACCACCACTCGCCCAGTGGTCCACGAGGACCACCTCATCGACACGGAGGGTGTCACCCCCATCGCCGGCAACCCTTCGCGCGCCGCCAAGGCCTTCGCCGCCACCCGCATCGGCATCGGCCTGATCTTCCTGTGGGCATTCTTCGACAAGTTGCTGGCCCTGGGGTTCGCCACCGGTCGACTCGAGGACGGCACCATCGACTTCATGGGTGACGCCGCGTGGGTCAACGGCGGCAGCCCGACGTTCGGCTTCCTCGAGTTCGGGACGGCCGGACCCTTCGCTGGGTTCTTCCAGTCCTTCGCCGGGGCGACATGGGCTGACTGGACCTTCATGCTCGGCTTGCTGGCGATCGGCATCTCGCTGACGTTCGGTGTCGCCATGCGCCTGGGCACGATCGGCGGCGTCACGATGCTCATGCTCATGTGGGCTGCCGTGTTGCCCCCGGAGCACCACCCGTTCCTGGACGACCACGTCATCTACTCGATCGCGCTGATCGGGCTGTACTACGCCGCATCCGATCGCACCTGGGGTCTTGGCGCGTGGTACGAGGACACCATCGGCTCCCGCTGGCCGTTCCTCCGCTAGGAGGATCGGAACAGACGGGCAGGTCGAGGGGCGACCCGGGGGGGCGTCCCTCGACCTCTGTCCGGCCATGTCCACGCAACGAGATGTGGCCACCGCGAGGGTTCGCGGTGGCCACATCCGGAGTGCGGGTGCTCAGGACTCGGCGGCTTCCTTGGAAGCAGCGTTCAGATCCTCGACGAACTCGGGGGTGACGTCGATGGTCGCGACAGTGTGGTTCGACGCGACAGGGTTGGAGGTGATGGCGCTGGCGCCAGCCTCGTCCGTGGCGACGAGCACGTAGCCCTTGCCGGCGTCGAGACCTGCACCGATGTCGGCCAGGAACTCCTTGCCGACGAAGTGCTTGTCGAAGAAGTGGCCGATGAAGCCACCACCGATGATGCCCGGCAACAGGCCCACGCCGATGATCGGGTTGATCAGGCCGAGCAGGCCGGCAGCAGCCAGACCCACGCCCGCGGCGCCACCGGCGGCGGCGCCGATGCCGAAGCCACTGGCCCCGTAGTACTCCTTCTTGACGTGGCCGTTGTCCTTCTTGAACACAAGCGCGGACTCGGCGACCTCGAAGGTGCCGGCGTCGGCGGCGTGGTCAAGTGCCTTGTGGACGGACTTGGCGTCGTCCTTGGAATCGATCTCGATCCCGACGATCGTGGTGACATCCATGGGTGGTGATCCTTGTTGTTGGTTGTCGTGTCGAGGCGCACAGGTTTGCGCACCTCGCAACGCCGGTTCCCGAAGGGAGCGACGTTTCGGCGACAAGGCTAGCGGGGCCGACCGACCGGGGCCAGCCGTCGAATGGCCCAAACAGGCACGTGACGTCAATCAGGCGGCAGAGTCGCCAGCATCGCCTCGAGGTCAGCCATGTCCTGGTCCGACAGGTCGGGCTCGGTGATGGCTGCCCAGGCCCGGGCACCCTCCGGCTTGGCGTACAGGTGGGCGAACCCTTCGGGGGTGTTGCCGGCACCCGGAAGGTCGACGAGCACCTGCCACATCGTGACGAGCGGCACCCACACGAACGTCTCGGAGACGTCGGGCCCACGCTGACCCGGCAGCAACCAGTCCGGCTGTTCCATGGCGAGGTCGGTGGAGAAGTTCACGACCGGATCGGAGGCGTGCTGCAGGTACAGCAAGCGGGTCTCGCCCCAGTTGGCCTCCGGTGCCTGCGCGGTGATCGGATCGCTGAACTGGTCCATGAATCGAACTGTTCGGCCGTCGTCCACCACCGGCAGGTTGGCCGGGCTGCCCTCGTCACGGCCCTCCACCAGTCGTGCGTGCAGGTCGTTGACGAACGGTGGCCCGGCCAGCAAGGCGCCGTCGATCGGCTCGTTGACGATGTTGACCGACTCCAGGATCGCCTCCACCCCGAAGGATCCGAGCGACAGTCCGTACAGGTAGATCTCGGGACGATCGTCGTCGGGCAGCGTGGACCAGTAGTCATGAATCGTCTCGAAGACGACTCGCGACGTGTCCTTGACCTTCTGCTGGTCGGCGAGCAGCGAGATCCAGCTGGGAAGGTAGGAGTACTGCACGCCCGCGATCGCCGTGTCACCGTTGTGGAGCCACTCCAGCGGATCGACGCCGTCGGCATCCAGGAACCCCGTTCCGGTCGTGGTGCCGACCACCAGCACCGAACGTTCGAACGCCCCCGTCCGCAGCAGTTCCGCCAACACCAGGTCGGCCCGCGCCTGCAGTGTGTCGCCCGACTTCAGCCCGGCATAGACCCGGATCGGCTCGAGTGCGCCGCCGCCGTTGAAGTCGTCGAGTTCCGCCACAGTGGGCCCACCGGTGACGAAGTTGCGCCCTTGCCGGCCCAGGCTGTCCCAGGCCACGAGTGAATCGGGCCCGCCGGATCGGAGGGTGGACTCGGTCTGGGTGACGCCGTCGTCCGTTGCGCTGTCGCGCGGTGCGAAGATCTGGTTGGCGCCGGCGAAGAACCCGTTGACCAGGACGCCGCTCCACAGGCTCCACCCAACGACGATCATCACGACAGAGCCGAGCACCAGGGCCTGGCGGCCGTTCATGTGGCGACCCAGCCAGTCCACGACCACGGTGAACAGCAGCCAGATCGACCGCCCCACGACCAGGAGCAGG
>DATFMD010000280.1:0-2784 GCA_035267125.1 Nitriliruptoraceae bacterium
CGACCTGCGGCGTCACTGGCACCACCACTGCTGGCGCGTGGCTGCCAGAGCCGGGAGGGTGTGGTGAGCCGCGCACGCGAGGTCGACGAGCCGTCGACCGTCGTCGTCCGGGAGGCGCGACGTGGCGACGCGGATGCCATCGTTGACATCGACCGCCTGGTCCAGACCCCAGCGGTGTCGCCCGGTGACCCGCCGGATCCGTCCCAACCGGGTGACCCGTTCGGCGCTCACGGACCTGGGGACACCCAGGTCGCCGTGGTCGACGACGTGGTCATGGGCTACGTCGTGCTGGGACGACCCACGCCGTTGCGTGCCAATCGCCACGTGTGGACGATCCAGGGGCTGGCGGTGCATCCGGACGGCCAGGGCCGGGGCATCGGGAGGATGCTGGTGGGTGCCGCAGTCGACGAGGCCCGGCGGCGAGGAGGGACCCGCGTGACCCTGCGTGTGCTTGGTGGCAACGTCGGCGCACGACGTCTGTACGAAGCGACCGGCTTCGTCGTCGAGGGCGTGTTGGTCGGCGAGTTCGTGCTCGACGGTGTGGAAGTCGACGACGTGCTCATGGCGCGACGTCTCGATGCATCGGCGCCGCCGGGGTCCACCGCGGGCGAGTAGCCTTCCGTCCGCGACCTCGGAGGATCGATGAGCAAGAAGACCCAGCAGAAGCAGTTGGCGCGAGCGCGTGCGAAGCGCGACGCGGCCAGGCAACAGACGCGCAGCCGCAACCGGATCCTCTACGCCGTCGTGGGGCTCGTGGTCGCCGTGGCCGCAGTGTTCGGTGTCACGAGGCTGTTGGCCTCCGACGACGACACCGGCGACGACCCGACCGCCGAGGCCACCGCCGCGGCCACCGCTTCCCCCACCGCCGCGTCCACACCGAGCGCCGAGGCCAGCGAACCGGTCGTCGCCGGGACCGAGGGCCTGTGCCCGCCACCCGAGGGTGCCCCCGAAGCCGACACGGCGATGCAGTTCGACGCGCCGCCCCCTGCGGATGACGTCCCCGACGTGGTCCAGGCCGTCATCGCCACGACGTGTGGCGACATCACGGTGGAGTTGGACGGTGCCGGCGCTCCCCAGACCGTGGCCAACTTCCTGTTCCTGGCCGACCAGGGCTACTACGTCGGCACCCCCTTCCACCGCGTGATGGCCGACTTCGTGATCCAGGGCGGCGACCCGACCGGCACCGGCACGGGCGGGCCCGGCTACGCGATCCCCGATGAACTCGACCCGATCCAGGCGTTCGAGTCCGACCCGGGACCGTGCGCCCAGGACCCGGAGGAACCCTGCTTCCTGTATCCGCGTGGCACGCTGGCGATGGCCAACTCCGGACCTGACTCGGCCGGGTCCCAGTTCTTCGTCGTGCAGGCCGATCCGGGCGTGCCGTGGCCGGCTGCCTACGCGGCGTTCGGCACCGTCGTCGACGGGATGGACGTCGTGGACGACATCGCCAACGGTCCGGTCACCGGTCCCCGGGCAGACCAGGCCATCGACCCGGCCGTCATCACGGCAATCGACGTCGCGCAGGTCGAGTGACGCCCCGACGACGGCCCCGGTCGCGGCAGTCGCGGCCGTCCCCCTCCACCGTCGCGGGCTGAGCATGCGGTGGTGAGGCCGTGACCGTCGTCAGGGGCGACCGCTGCGCTGTTCTCGCGCTGCGCCGACGTTGGTCGTCAGCCAGGCGTTGATGGGCGCGGTCTCGTGCCACAGATCGGTGATCCGGACGAGCGCCTCGCGGGTCTGCAGCCACTTGAAGGGCGCCCACGACCGCGACAGCGTCAGTCCCTTGTGACGCAGCAACTCCACCCGCGGATGGTCGTTGGGATAGCCCCGCGGTGAGGTCTTCAACTCGCTGCCGCCGACCGTTGCCCCGTCATCGCGCGCGGCGGCAACCATTGTCTCCAGTTCGGGCCCGGTGACGTCGTCGTCGACCGCGGTCAGGAACCGCTGCACCTGGTCGCGGCTCATCCGGTGGTAGCCCGACGCCGCCAGCAGGCCGTCGGCGCTGACGTGGGCGTAGTACACCGGCGATCCCGGCGCCCCGTCGCCGACGACGGCGCCACAGTGCAGCTTGTAGGGGGACTTGTCCTTGCTGAAGCGGATGTCCCGGTTGGGCCGAAAGACCTTGGCATGGTCACCGAACTCCTCGGCCACGTCGGCGAGCAGCTGCTCCATGGGTTGACGAACCTGTTCCTCGTAGACGTCGCAGTGCTCGTCGAACCAGGCCCTGGAGTTGTTGGCCTCCAGGTCGACGTAGAAGGTCGGCGCGTCCGGGCCGAATCCCCGAAACGGCCCCAGATCGGACTCGAGTGCCATCACCGTGCTCCTTCGCGTGCGTGCCCCGACACCCTAGACCCGGAGCCCCCGGCAGTGCGCTGAACGTCGCGAGCGGTGAACGTTGCGACCGCAGCGAGAAACTTCGAATGGGGCCTCCAGACGCCCTCGACGAAGGGTCATACCCCCCGCCGGCCGCACGCGGAACGTTGGGAGCGCAGCGAGCAACTTCGAATGTGGCCGCCAGATGCCCTCGACGAAGGGTCACACCCCCCGCCGGCCACACCGATACCGTCGACCATCCACCCCGGCGGACCGGTTCCGCCGTCCGTCCACACCTCCACCCCGACCTCCAGGACCTTTGCCATGGCCCAGTACGCGTCCCCGCCCGAGATGGACATCGACACCGACAAGACCTACAAGGCGGTCATCGCCACCAACCACGGTGACATCACCGTGCACCTGTTCCCGGAGCAGGCCCCCAACACCGTCAACAACTTCGTCTTCCTCGCT
>DATFMD010000281.1:0-15432 GCA_035267125.1 Nitriliruptoraceae bacterium
CCGACGGCAGTACCGTGGGCGCGATCCCAGCGTGGATCCAGTCCTGTGTCCAGTCCGTCTCCGGAGAAGCACGTGCCCACCGACTCCAACCCTGCAACGATGCGCGAACGGGTCCGCGACCTGGGTGGCGTCGTGGCTGGCGGGGCCTTCATGGGCGCCGCCGAGATCGTGCCGGGCGTTTCCGGGGGCACGATCGCGCTCGTCTTCGGGATCTATGACCGGCTGATCGCCACGTTGTCGCTGGGTTCCGGTGCCATCGGCCTGCTGGTGCGAGGTGACGTCGGCGGCATGACGGCCCGTCTGCGCGAGGTCGACTGGGGGTTCCTGGTCGCGCTGCTCGTCGCCATGGGAGCCGCGATCCTGGCACTGACCAGCAGCCTGGAGCACCTGCTGGAAACCCAACCAGTGACGATGTCGGCGTTGTTCTTCGGACTGATCCTCGGATCCGTCGTGCTGGCGCTGCGTGAACTCCAGGCTCCGTTGACGCCGGCGCGAACCGCGGTCCTGGTCGTGGTCGCCGTGGCCACGTTCGTCCTCCTGGGCATGACGGCCGGACGGGTGACCGATCCCGGCCTGTTCCTGTACTTCGGGGCGGCGGCCATCGCGATCTGTGCCATGATCCTGCCGGGGATCTCGGGTTCGTTCATGCTGTTGTTGATGGGCATGTACGCCCCCGTGATCGCGGCGGTCAACGATCGTGACCTGGCCGTGTTGGCCATGTTCGCGGCGGGTGCCGTGACTGGGCTGGCGCTGTTCTCTTCGTTCCTGCATCGGGTGCTCGAACACCACCACGACGTGACCCTTGCGGGCCTGGTCGGCCTGATGGTGGGGTCGCTTCGGGTGCTGTGGCCGTGGCCGGCCGGCATCGACGGCGTCGCTGATGCCCGGCTGGGTGCGCCGGTGGGCGCCGAGGTGCCGATGGCCCTGGGTGCCGGACTGGCCGGCATCGCCATCGTGGTGGTCATTGCCTGGATCGGCGACCGCACCGTAGAGGAGGAGCCCGTGACTGCAGTGGAGCAGGACACGCACGCAGTCGACCGACGCAGGGGTGTGCGATGAGTACTCGTGGTGGTGGTGCCAGTGGCGAGGTCGGACTGGTGGTCGTGGGCAATCCCGAGGCCGGCAGCCACGACGAGTCCGCCATCGAGAGCGCCTGTGCGGTCTGGCGTGATGCCGGTCACGAGGTCGACGTCGTTGCCACGACGACGCCGGACGACCTGGCCGACGTCATCGCCGACCTCGATGGTCGCGTGCTGGTGGCGGCGGGCGGTGACGGCAGCATCCACGCGGTCGTCCAGGCGCTGTTCGATGCCGACGCATGTGCCGACGTCGTGGTCGGCCTGCTGCCGATGGGCACCGGCAACGACCTTGCCCGCGGGATCGGCCTCCCCCTGGAACCGGAGCCCGCAGCCCGGGCCCTGCTGGACGGCACGCCGCACCCGATGGACCTGCTGGTCGACCAGGACGGCATGGTGGCGGTCAATGCGGTCAACCTGGGGATCGGCGCCGTCGCATCGCAGCGCGCCAGTCGCCTGAAGTCGGCGATGGGCCCGGCCGCCTATCCGGCCGGTGCGCTCGGGGCCGGGATCACCGAGCCGGGTTGGGACCTGACCATCGAGGTGGACGGTCGCGACCTGGTGCACGACACGACCGTGCTGCACGTCGTGGTCGGCAACGGCCCGTCGGTGGGTGGCGGCACGGCCGCGGCACCGGATGCCGACCTCGAGGACGCAGCCGTCGACGTCGTCGTCAGCCTCGCCACCGGCGGGATCGCCCGCATCGCCTACGCCACGGCGCTGCAGCAGGGCCGCCACACCGATCGTGACGATGTCGTGACGGGGCGTGGCAGCCGCATCGTGATCTCGGGTGAGGAACACCCCTACAACGTCGACGGTGAACTGCCGGATCCACGCAGTCGCTCCGAATGGCGCCTCATGCCGCACGCCTGGCGCCTGCGACACCCGGGAGCCACGCCCGACCTGTGACCGGGTGAAGACGGCCCCCGGGTGCAACGTGCGGCGGCCGCGGCCGCGACTGATCAGGCGCCGGGGCGAGGCACCGTGCCGGCTGCCAGGCCGGCGCGCCACAGGTCGATGGCCTCGCGACATTCGGCCAACGTGGGCACCAGTGCCAGTCGCAGCCAGCCCTGGCCGGCGGGCCCGAACGATCGTCCGGGCGAGGCCACCACGCCCGCGTCCAGCAGCGCCTGGGCATGGCCGACGTCGTCGCCACCGGGAGCGGCGAACCACAGGTAGAAGGTGGCCTGGGAGTCCAGGACGCCGTAGCCGGCATCGTGCAGGAACTCGGTCATGGCCGCATGCTTGGCACCGAAGATCGCGCGCCGTTGGGTCACGTGCTCGTCGTCGCTCCACGCCGCGACGGCGGCAGCCTGGACGAAGTTGGGGGAGGCGGTGCCGTAGTTGGGGCGGATGAAGCGCTGGTCGGTGACCACGCCGGTGTCCCCGACGATGGCGCCGGAGCGATACCCGGTCATGCCGGATCGCTTCGACAGGGACACGACCGCGACGACGCCGGACGGGTCCCCGTCGACGGCTTCCATCACCGACGGAGGTGGCTGCGAACCGAACCAGATCTCCTGGTAGCACTCGTCGGAGCACAGCAGGATGTCGTGTTCGCGGGCCACGGCCACCTGGTCGCGCCAGTAGCCCAGGTCGGCCTCGGCCCCGGTCGGGTTGTGGGGATAGTTCAGCCACGCCATGGCAGCCCGGTCGAGTCGGTCGTCGTCCAGGGCCGCCAGGTCGAGCAACCACCCGTTGCCATCCGACAACGCCACCGGGTCCGACACGCCACCGGCCAACAGCGCCGAGCGGCCGTAGACCGGATAGCCGGGATCGCCCCAGACCACGCCGCGCTTGTCGGCGGCCGGGTCGATGATGCCGAACGGCAGGTGGAAGATGGCCTCCTTGGAACCTGCCGATGGCAGCACCTGGGTGGCGGGGTCGAGCCAGTCGACCCCATGGCGACGGGCGAAGAAGTCGGCGACGGCGTCGCGAAGTTCTGGCTTGCCCCACGACGTCGGGTAGTTGGACACCGGGCCCACCGCGTCCACCAGGGCACGGCGAATGAACTCTGGGGTGGGTTCGTCGGGGTCACCGATCGAGAAGTCGTGCAGCGTCGCCCCGGCGACCCGCAACGCCGCCACGCGGTGGCGCAGTTCCTCGAGCGCGTAGGACCCGATCGTGTCCAGCGCAGGATTCCGAGTGACCATGTCGTCACACCCTTGGTGGGAAGTCGGCGTGGGGCAAACGCTAGCCTCCGCGTCGTCGCCGGCCGTGAGTCGCCAGGGCAGCGTTCGCTCCACTGCCGATCCCACGGTCCGTCGAGTTGCCTTCGGCCATCGGAATGTCCGCCCATGCTCGTGATGCATCCCGGCACCGACGACGGAGCCCGCGCCGCCGCCGTGCTGGCCGGTCGTGCCGCCACACCCGTGCGCTACCGCCCCGTCCCCGACGTCGCTGCGATCCTGGCGGCCGTCGACCGGGGAACCGCGGCGATGGGCGTGGTGCCGTTGGAGGACAGCCACGACGGCCTGTGCGCCGCGACGGTCGACGGACTGGCCTTCGACACGGCTGACGTGGTGGTCACCGACGAGGTCGACCTGCGGGAGGGGGAGACCACCACCCGCTGGGTCACGGTGGCAACTGTGCCGCCCTCGGCCATCGAGGACCCCCAGACCCTGCTGTTCGTGATCCCCCAACTCAATCGGCCCGGCACGTTGCTGGAGATGGTCGCGGCCTTCTCCTCGCGGGGGCTGAACCTGACCCGGATCGGCACGCGACCACTGCACGGCACCATCGGCATGTACGGCTTCCTGCTGGAGGTGGAGGGTTCACCGCGCGACGTGTGGCTCGCGGATGCGCTCGCCGACGTGCTGGAGGCCTCGTCGCACCTGAAGTTCCTGGGCACCTTCCCGGCTGGGCAACGTGCCTGGTCCGAGGTCAGCGGTCGTGTGCCTGCCGGTCCCGACCTGCGCACGCTCGACGATCTCGATGCCCTGGCTGCGCGCGTGGCCGACTCGTGACCGACGCGATGGCACCACGCACGGTCGGCATCGTCGGCCTGGGCCTGATCGGGGGCTCGATCGCCCTCGACCTGCTGGCCGCCGATCGTCGTGTCGTCGGACTGGATCCCGACCCGGACACCATGACCGCGGCCGGCCGCGCCGGTGTCGAGCCCGCCGGCGACCTCGCGGCCGTGGCCGACGCCGTTGACCTGGTCGTGGTCGCCTCGCCTCCCGCGACCGTGGCCGAGACCGTGCAGCGGGTCACCACGATGACCGCCGTCCCGGTGACCGACGTGGCGTCGGTGCGCGACCCTGCCGCGCTCGGACTGCCGGCGCCGTTGCCGACCAACTGGGTGGGCAGCCATCCCATGGCCGGCACCGAACGCACCTCCTTCGCGGCTGCTCGCCGTGGCCTGCTGGTGGGTGCCCCATGGCTCATCACGCCCCACGACGACGCCGAGATGCCGGCGTTGGCCGCGGTCGTGGCGCTGGCGTTGGACCTGCAGGCGCGTCCTGTCGTCGTGCCCGCCGCCACCCACGACGCGATGGTTGCGACGATGAGCCACCTTCCCCACCTGCTCGCCTACGGGCTCCAGCACCGTGGGCGGCAGGCAGGCGGCGATGTCGTCGCGGCGCTGGCGGGGCCCTCGTTTCGTGACGCGACGCGGGTCGCCGCCTCCAGCCCGGAGTTCTGGGCCGACCTGGTGACGCGCAACGCCGACGCGGTGGCCGCCACCGTGCACGCACTGCAGGCCTGGCTGGACGACACCATGAGGATCGTCGCCGCCGACGACCCCGCGGCCCTGGTTGCCCACTTCGACGCGGCGCGACGGCGACCCGGTCCGCGGGCACGCTCCGACGGGCCGGACGAGGTCGTGGTGCTCGACGACGCCGCCTCCGCCCTTGCCAGCCTTCGCCGTGCCGGGCGTCACGGTCGCCACGTCACCGAGATCGCTACGGTCGCCGGCACCCCGACCCTGACGCTGGCACCTCCCACCTCCCAGGAACACGGCGTTCGAGGATCCCATGTCGGCCCACCGTGACATCCCGCCAGAACCCGCCGCCCACTCGGGTCCGGTCGTCGAGCCCGTGCCCGATGGCACCCGCACCCTGCTCGTCCGGGTGTCCGGGACCGACCGGCCCGGCATCACCGCCGGCCTGCTGGACCAACTCGCCACGGCCGCCGTCGACGTCTACGACATGGAACAGGTGGTCGTCCGTGAACGCCTGACGCTGGACGTGCTGGTGGGCCTGCGCGGCGGTGACGACCCGCTCAAGGAACTGCTGTTCTGGGCGTTCAAGGAGGACGTGCACCTGGACTTCGAGGTCGTCGAGGGCGTGTCGCGACGGGCCGGCCTGCCGCGCCACGTCGTCACCGTGATCGGTGCCCACGACAAGATGACGCCCGCCGCCCTGGGCGCCGTGACCCGGGCCATCGCCGCCGGGGGCGGCAACATCGACCGCATCCTGCGCCTGAGCCGCTACCCGGTCCGGTCCTTCGAGTTCGTGGTCATCGACGGCAGTCTCGGGGACGTGCGCGCCCAGGTGCTGGCCGCGGCCGCCGAACACGACGTCGACGTCGCCGTGCAACGCGAGGACATCGGCCGTCGTGCCAAGCGCCTGGTGGTCATGGACGTCGACTCGACCCTGATCCGTGACGAGGTCATCGAGTTGTTGGCCGAGGAGGCGGGGTCCCTGGAGGAGGTGCGCGCCGTCACGCAACGGGCGATGGCGGGCGAACTGGACTTCTCGGAGTCACTGCATGCCCGCGTCGCGACCTTGGCGGGCACGCCTGCCGTTGCCATGGACCGTGTCCGCGATCGCGTCCGGCTGACCCCCGGTGCTCGCACCTTCGTGCGCACCCTGAAGCGCCTGGGGTTCCAGGTCGCGCTCGTGTCCGGCGGATTCCTGCCCATCGTGCGGGCGCTGGCCGACGAACTGGGCGTGCGCCACGTCGCCGCCAACGACCTCGAGGTGGTCGACGGCGTACTGACCGGGCGCGTGGTGGGCGAGGTGGTCGATCGGGCCGGCAAGGCGAGAGTCCTGCGCCGCATCGCCGAGGACTTCGACATCCCGCTGGCCCAGACGGTGGCGGTGGGCGACGGCGCCAACGACCTCGACATGCTTGCCATTGCCGGGCTGGGGATCGCCTTCAACGCCAAGCCGGTGGTCGCCGAGTCCGCCGACACGGCCCTCAACGTGCCCTACCTCGATGCGATCCTGTTCCTGATGGGCCTTCGACGCGAGGACGTCGAGGCCGCTGATCGTGATGACCCCCACGTGGTCGCGGACACGGCGATTCCCGTGCCGGGCACCCCGCCCGTCTGACCGGCGCACTGCCCGTGTGACCGGCGCACTGCCCGTCTACCGGCGAGTTGCCCGTCGACCGGCGTGTTGCCCGTCGACCGGGACCCACCTACGGCGCGGCGATCACCGTGTGCTCGACGACGTCGGTCCGACTGGCCACCTCCATGCCTGCCCGTCGGTACAACTCGACGGCTCCGGCCAGGGTCTCGTCGTCGACCTCCAACGCCACCCCGGTCAGCCCGCGGGCGTAGAAGCGTCGGAACGCCGTCATCAGCAGGGCCAACGCGACGCCGTTGCGACGCCAGGCCGGGATGACGCCGAGGTCGCGGATGTAGCCCATGTCGGCGCCTTCGGGCGTGCCGGCCCGACCCAGGCAGATGCCGACGACGTCCTCGTCGACGGTGGCGACCAACCACAGCGGCCAGTCGGGAGGGTCGCCGCCGGTGCGTGAGTCGACCCAGTCGGTCAGCCCCATCGGCAGGCTGGCGACGTGGTCCTGGAACGCGACCTGGTGGGTCTGGTGGATCGCCGCGAGGTCGCGCGGCGTGGCCTCGCGGATGGCGACCGGATCGGGCCAGACCGGCCGCGGCGGTGGCTCGTCCAGGTCCAGTCGCATCGACACGTAGTGGTGGGCCGGCTCGAAGCCCTGGCTGGCCAGGAACCGTTCGGCCGGCCGATCGCCTGCCGTGACGGTCGTGCGCAGCATGACCTGGCCCAGTCCTCGCTCGACCGCCTCACTGCGGGCTCGTTCGACGCCGCGGGCGTGCAGCCACGTCGCCAGGCCGGCGTTGAGGTGGGCCGGGTCGACGCGTGCATCGATCCAGACGTCGGCGGCGTGGGAGAAGATGTCGGTGTCGACGGTGAACTCGGCGAAGGCGGCAAGCGCGTCGTCCTCGTCCTCGACGACGATGGTGTCGTCGAAGCCGTCTCGGCCCAGCCAACGCAGGCGCAGGTCACGCTGGCGGAACGAGATGGTGCCGTGCCGGTCGGCCTCGGCGCGCTGGAACAGCCGGGCGACGGCGGGCAGGTCATCCCAGTTCGCCGGGCGGGCGGTGTGGCCTGGCGGCAGGGCTGGCGTCGATCGCTCCACGTGGTTCTCGCTGTGGCCGGGTGCGGCAGGATGATCAGGTCGGAGAGTGCCCTCGCCAGCCTAGAGGGCGTGACCGACGACGGTACGATGACGTGTTCGTTGCCCGATCCCCGAATCCAAGGTTGTCCGTCCGTGAGCCGTGTCGACGTGTACCACCTCACCCGCTGTGTCCACCTCCCGATGATCGAGGAGGAGGGACTGCGCACGCGGGCGGACCTGTCCGGCATGCTCGGCCCGATCGACGAGTTCGACGTCGCCGCCACGGGGACCTTCGCCAAGGGCAAGCGGGTGTCGGGTTGGGTGTCGCGTGACCACGCCGTCGGCCAGGCCGACGTGCTGGGACCCGGACTGGTGTCGTGGTCGGTCGATGCCAACAAGGCCGTCGCCAACACCGCCTCGCGCCGCGCCGAGCTCGAACCCGCGGCCTACTGGGACGAGGTCCGCCCGCTGGCGGCCTGGATCGCGGATGGCGACCTGCCCGAGGATCTCGAGGTCCACGTCAACGTCGGCGTGCGGGCCAAGTTCGTTTCCCTGCTGGCGCCGCTGGCCACCGACGAACAACTGGGCGACTACGCGCCGCTGGTCGCGGCCGTGGCCGACGAGGACCGGCTGTCCCCAAGGCCCTGATGCACTTGGCGGTCATTGCCAGCGACGGCGACTTCGACAGCCCCGAATTCGTGGCAGCGTGTGCACTCGCCTGGCGTGACACGCCCGATCCGACGACCCTGACGAACGAGTTGATCGACTTCGGTGCCGACAAGATCGCCTCGGCAGCGCTGGCCGAGTTCGGTGCCGACGCACCCGAGGCGTCGGCCCGGTTGCGCGAGGTGCTCGACGAGGCCCGCGAGTTCGCCGACGACAACGGCATCGACCACGGCCAGGGGATCATGGGCCTGACCGCCGTGCAGTTGGCCGAGATCCCCACGGGCTGACGACTCCGCGCGACCAGGAAGCGCCCGTTCGGTTCATGCCGCCGGGCATGTCTCGATGTGGAGGTACTGCTGACACTCGACGTCGGTCAGCCCCCTGGTCAGCCGCGTCCGGGCGATGGCGACCAGTTCGTCGATGTCCAGCGCCCACACCCGGGCCACGTCATCACCAACCGAGGCGAGACGCGTTCCATCGGGGCTGAACACGACCGACGTGATCGGGCTGTCGTGGCCGCGCAGTACGAGTTGCTCGATGCCGGACTCCGTCGCCCACAGCCGCACCGTGCCGTCGGTGCCGCCAGAGGCGATGGTGGCGCCGTCGGGTGAGAATGTGACGTCGGTCACGTCACCGTTGTGACCGGACAGCGTCGCAACCAGTCCGCCGTCCTCGGCATCCCACAGCGAGGCGCCGAGCGCGACGTCGGCGGTGACGATGCGGTTGCCGGTCGGGTCCATCGCAAGGTGGTGCGCGAAGACGGGCAGTTCCATGAGCACCTCTGCCTCGGCAATGCCCCAGACCCGCACGCCGTCGATCGATGGATCCTCCCGACTGATCAACTGGCGGAGAGCGATCAATCTGTCGCCGTCGGGGCCGAACACCAGGTCACCGATCACGAAGTCGTCCTCCTCGACCATCTCGGCAACCAGGCTTCCGGTGCGGTCGACGACCCTGATCCTCCCCAGTTGTGCCTCGCCGTCAAACCCGGAGATCGCGAGCAGCGCACCGTCCGAGCTCCAGCCAACGTGCTCCGGGAAGAAGTCGGCCCACGAGAGCGTGAGGACCTCGATGCGCGTCTCCCGGTCCCACACGTGGACGCGCGGATCCTCCCCGCTGATCGTCGCGATGAGTTCGCCGGCAGGGTCCACCTCGATCTCGTATGCCCCATTGGAGTCGAGCCCGAAGCTGCCTCTGGGTTGGCCGGTGGCCACGTCCCACACCTCGGCGGACGCACCGTCCCCGGTCAGGACGACACCGTCGCCACTCGCGGTGAACCTGGCGATCGGCGTCGTCGGCGTCGACACGGGCAGGTTCACCACCTCCGCACCACCGCTGACGCCGACGTCCCAGACCTTTGCGGCGGTGACCACGACATCGCCGGTCAGGAGCCGATTCCCATCGGGAGAGAAGGCGACGCCACCGATCGCACCCTGCGAGCTCCGTGCCACCAGCGCGTGCAACTCGGTCGCACCATCATCCGTGACGGTCCACACCCGGGCCGTGCCGTCCACGCCGCCTGTGGCGAGGCGGCTGTTCGCTGGGTCCCAGTCAAACTGCTTGACATCGCCGCGGTGGCCGACGAGGTCGACGTGGCCCTCCCCAGTGGCAGCGTCTGTCAGGCGAGTCACACCATCGCCGCTGCCAGACGCAATCCAGCGACCATCGGGACTCCACGCCACCGCGAACGTCACCGTCGCCGTCGGGATGGTGAACACCTCCTGGCCCGTCCCAACGTCCACGACGATGACACCGCGGTCCATGGCCGCGATGGCCAATCGGGTGCCGTCGGGACTGAACGAGGTGCTGATGGCGAGGTTGACGGTCCAGGCAGGCACCTCCAGCACCGACTCGCCGCTGACCAGGTCGAGCACACGCACCACCTCCTCGTTCACCCACGACGCAGCCACGCGGGAGTCGTCCGGTGTGAACGACACGCCCCAAACCTGCCCATCGCCCTCGAACTCGGCCTGCAACTCCGCGGTTGCCGTGTCCCAGACCCGCAGCAGGCCGTCGTCGCCTGCCGTGGCCAGCAGCGACCCGTCGTGGCTGAACCGGACGACGTTGATGTCGGCGTCGTGGCCGGCGAAGACGCGGTCTCGGTCGCCGGACTGGGCCTTGCGGATGTCGACCATCCCCGATTCCTCGGGGCCCTCGGTCACGAACACCGTGCCGTTCGGATGCCAGTCAACGCTGCCGCCCAGCCCGGGCACCGTCAGGATGATGCGCGATGACGCCACGGCGCGGTGCAATGCGCCCTCTGCCTCAGGCAGGACCGACCCACCGGCGTTGGATCTCTTCACTGCCTCCAGTGCCAGCAGGATGCCCAACTCGGGGTCCTGATCGATGACGTCGCCCGAGGCCGCCGACAACTCCCGGGCCACCGCCACGCGCTCCTCGGATGCGGCGCGTGCCGCCTGTTCATCGGCCACGACAGCCTGTTCCTCGGCGATGAGGGCCTGGTCCTGGGCCAGCTGCGCCTGCTGCTGGGCGCGGCCCCGTTGGTCCAGTGCGACCAATCCACCGACCAGCGCCACGACCATGGCCACGGCCAGGGCGGCGAGTTGTCGACGCAGCCGGCGGTTGGTCCGTGCCTGTTCGGCGACTCGTTCTGCTGCTCGTTCGCTGCGTTCGTCTCGCGCTGCCCGGCTGGCATCCAGGAACTCGCGATCGGCAGTGGGCAGGGCGTCCGCCCGCCCACCGAGGTGTTCCAGGGCGGCGTCGAGCTTCGTCCCGCGGTACAGCGCTCCTGGGTCCCGGTCCAGGTCCCGCCAACCGGCAGCGGCCTCCCGCAGGTGGCCGGCCGCCGTGATGGCGGCACGGTCGGCCTCGATCCAGCCTCGCAGCCGCGGCCATTCGCGCAGCAGCGCCTCGTGGGCCACCTCCACCGTCGGTTCCCTGGTCTCGGGATGGCGGTCCGTGCTCAGCAACCGTGCCTGTACCCAGGGGTCGATGACGTCGTCGATCGTCCGGTCCTTCGCCAGGCCGGCGAGCTCGTGGCGCGGTGTCGGGCGCCGGGTGGGCTCGCCCTCCGGGCCCAGCACCACGAGTTGCTCGAAGACGTGCCGCACCAGGTCGTGCTCGTCGTCGACGGAGTCGTAGAGGGCCTCGGCCCGGCTCGCGATCGCGCCACCGGCGCCCCCGAGGTCGTGGTAGGCGGCCAGGCTGAGCCGCTCGTGGTCCCGGGCAGCCAGTTCGTGGAGCGTGAACTGCAGCGACGGCATGGCGGCGGGCTGGTCGACGACCGCGGCCACGAGCTCCGCTGCGAGCGCCGGTTCGACTGCCAGCCCGACGCGGTCGGCCGGGCCCGTGATCGTCGATTCCAGCTGGGCAGCGGTCATGGCGGGGACGGTGACGGTGGCGTCCCGCACCAGCGCCCCGATGCGCCGGAAGCGCAGGGGACGGTCGTAGAAGTCGGCGCGCAGCGTTGCCACCACGCGCAGCCGGCTGTCCGGCACCGACAGGGCATGGACCAGGCCGTCGAGGAAGCGTCGCTGCAGGTCCTCGTCGCCCAGCGTGAACACCTCCTCGAACTGGTCGATCACCAGCAGGAGGTCCCCGCTGGCGGGGACGATCCGGCGAAGTGCGGAGTCGATGCCGTCCGCCCCACGGGCGAGTTCGTCCGCCAGGTCGTCGTGGCCGCCAGCCATCGAGGTCGCCGACGCCGTGGTCGCCACGCTCGCCAGGCCCTCCGCCAATTCCTTGAACGGGGTCGATCCCGGGACGATCGTCGCGACGAGCCACTGGGCGGACCCCGGCACCTCGCCGGAGCGCACCGCCGGCAGCAGTCCGGCGCGCACGACGCTCGACTTGCCACTGCCCGATGCGCCGACGACCAGTACCAGGCGGCCGTCGATCCCCGGTCGGCCCAGTCGCTCGACCAGTTCCGTCACCAGACCCTCGCGGCCGAAGAAGTCGGCAGCGTCTGCCTCGTCGAACGCCCGCAGCCCCTTGTACGGGTTGGGGACCGGTTCGCTCGTGCGTCCGGTCGGCCCGATCTCGGCGACCAGGTCGGCGACCAGTACTGCCAGCGGCGGCGGGGGCGTGGTCGCCAGGGCACGTGCCAGCACGTCGACTCCGGGCGGCTGGGCGGCGCTCGCGCTGACGCCGGAGGCGTCGTCGAGTGGCGGCACGCCTGCGGTGCTGCCGGTCAGGGCCTGCGCCAGCAGGGCGACGAAGGCGACGACGTCGTCGTCGTGACTGCCGTCGACGGCGCCGATCGGGAAGTCGGACAGGTGGGAAGTGCCCGCCTCGTCCAACAGCACGCTCTGGGGAATCACCCGGCCGTGCACGATGCCGGCGTCCGCGGCCGCGTCGAGCGCCGACCCGATCCGCGCAGCCAGCGTGGCGACCGCTCCCGGCGCCATGGCGCCGCCCTCGGCGAGTCGGTCGGCCAGGGTGCCGCCACGCAGGCGGCGCATGACGATCCAGGCCCCACCGGGTTCGCGCCAGTGGTCGTCGATGGGCACGATCGCGTCGTGGTGCAGCGCGGCCACCCGTCGCAGCGTGGCCTCGAAGGACCGCACCACGTCGGCACGGTCGGCGAGGTCGGCCGGCACGACGCGGACCACCAGGTCTCGGTCCACGCCGGGCAGCCGGGCGGCGTGGACCGTGCCGTCCCGGCCGGAGCCCAGCCGCTCGCCCAGTCGGTAGCCGCGCACCACCTCCTCTGCCGGCTCGACCCGCAACAGGGCCTGGTCGTGGTCAAGGATGCGTCGTTCGAGGTCTTCGATGTCGGGGGAGGGGTCCAGCCCGGCGGCATCGGCCAGGGTCTCGCGGTAGTCACGCATCACGGCCAACGCGTCGGCCTGGCGACCACTGCGGTACAGGGCCACCATCAGCTGCGCGCGGAACCGTTCACGCAACGGCTCGCGGTCCGCCAACCCCTCCAGTCGCGCCACCAGTTCCGCGGCCAGCCCACACTCGAGTTCGGCCTCGACCAGGTGTTCCTCCGCGACCGATCGCAGCTCGACCAGGCGTTGGGTCTCGGCCACGACCCATCCCTCGCCGTCGAATTCGGCGTAGGGGTCACCGCGCCACAGGTTGAGGGCCTGTCGCAGTGCCGATGCCGCCCCGACCGGATCGCCGCGGTCGCGACAGGTCCGCCCCTCGGCGACCAGGTCCTCGAACTGCTCGGCATCGACGGCGCTGGCGGGCGCCCGCAGCCGATAGCCCGGTGCCACCGTCTCCACGGCCGGTTGCGCGTCCCCGTCCTCGATGGCCCGACGCAACCGCATGACGTAGGTGCGCAGGGTCGTCGTTGCCTTCGGTGTTGGCTTGCCGGCGAACACGGCCTCGGCGAGACGGTCGGAGGACACCACCTCGTTGCGGTGGACGAGCAGTGCGGCCAGCAGTCGCCGCTGCCTGGGCCCGCCGACGTGCACGTCGGCTCCATCCCGCTCGACACGCACCTGCCCCAGCACGTGGTAGTGCAGCATGGCCACCCCTCTCCGCCGGCAATCGGCCCGTGACATCGTTCGTCACAGTGCTGCCAAGCCTGCCGGGTCCCCGTGGCAGTTCCGTCACAACCCTACATCTTGAGCCCAGAACAGCAACAGGATCGCGAACGCGGCCCCCCGGGGCGAGCGCTGGCCGGTCGAGCCGTCAGAGGCTGACGATGCCGAGGTGGCCGACCTGCTCGCCGCCGTCACCGTCGTCGATGAACTCGAATCGCACGCGTTGACCGATGCGCAGTTCCAGCAGTGTCGAGTTCTCGAAGGCCCTGGCCGGCACCGGGTGCTCCACCAGGTCGTCGGTGATGATGACCGACTCGAACGTCTCCTGGTCCCAGGACTTGACGGTTCCCTGCGGCATTCGTGGCTCCTCGGTGGGTGCGCGGGCGATGCTACCCGCGCGTCGCAGCCGGCTGACGACGGCTGGCGGCACCGCTAGGTTCGCCAGCGTCGGGCAGTTGCACCGCCCGTCCGATCGGCCATCCGGGCATGGTCGGGCGGCCACTGGCCCCCGTCGCAACCGGCCGTCGCAACCGGCCGTCGCACCAGGCATCGGAGTCGGACATGGGAACCACTGCGGTCATGGGCGCCGGATCGTGGGGGACCGCCTTCGCGATGATGGTCCACGATTCCGGTGATGAGGTCGTCCTGTGGGCGCGCGAAGACGCGGTTGCCCGGGAGATCAACGAGCAACGCTCGAACGAGGCCTACCTGCCGGGTGCCCGGTTGCCGGCCTTCCGCGCCACATCGGATCCTGCGGGGGCGCTGGCCGGTGCCGACATCGTGGTGCTGGCGATCCCGTCCGTGGGTCTCGAGGAGCAGCTCGGCATCTGGGGCGACCAGGTGCACCCGGATGCCACGATCGCGAGCCTGGTCAAGGGGGTCGACGTGGCCTCGCGGCGATTCGGCTCCCAGGTCATCCACGACGCCATCGGCGGGGACCCCGACCGAATCGTGGTGGTGTCGGGACCCAACCTGGCCAAGGAGGTGGCCCAGCGACTGCCGGCCGCCACCGTTGCCGCCAGTGCGTCCGTCGAGCATGCCACGCGGGTCCAGGAGGCGGCGCACGTCCCCTACTTCCGGGTCTACACCAACCCCGACAAGGTCGGCGTCGAGGTGGGCGGTGCCGTCAAGAACGTGGTGGCGCTGGCCTCGGGGATCACCGCGGGCATGGGCTTCGGGGACAACACCATGGCCACCGTGATCACCCGTGGACTGGCCGAGATGCAACGCCTGGGGGTGGCCCTGGGTGGCGACACGCTGACGTTTTCGGGCCTGGCCGGGGTCGGGGACCTGGTCGCGACCTGCACGTCGCCGAAGTCGCGCAACCGGACCGTTGGCCACCGCCTGGGCGGGGGGGAGGCCCTCGACGACATCATCGACTCGATGAACATGGTGGCCGAGGGGGTCAAGTCGTCGCAGGCGATCCTGGCCCTGGCCCGGGAACACGACGTCGAGATGCCGATCGCCGAGGGCGTCGTGGCCATCCTGCACGAAGGGGCCGACCCGCGCGACGTCATCACGGCACTGATGTCGCGTTCGGCCAAGCCCGAGATGTACGGCATGCGCTAGACGCAGGTCGTGCCCGCCAGCCTGGCGGGGGAGGGCGCGTCGCGATCGAGCGCCCTCCCACCGTCATGGCCGGGCCTGCGTCATCCCTCGTGGTCCCTGGGGTTTGACAGGTTGGTGTCGTCGACGAGGATCTCGTCGGCAAGGTCGGGATCCAGTTCGTACACGCTGCCGTCGGCGGTGGCGGCCAGCACCGACCACACCAGGTTGATCGCGTTCTTCTTGAGCATCCCGACCCGCTTCTGGCCCAGCAACGAGTTGAGGTTGCCCTCGGTCTGGCCGTCGATCTCGACGAGCAGCGTCCCGCCCAGCGGTCCGGGCTCACCGTCCTGCAGCCGCTCGGT
>DATFMD010000282.1:0-6091 GCA_035267125.1 Nitriliruptoraceae bacterium
TCGAGGACGCGGTTGACCCGGTCGGCCAGTCGCGCCGACGACGTGGCGACCGACGTGGCGTAGGCGGCGACCTTGTCGATGGTGATCGAGTCGCCTTGCGACAGGCGACCCCGCAGCACCAGCTTGGCGCGGTCGTTGCCGTGGTGGAGTTGGCTGTCGAGGTCGGCGTCGGAGGTGACGTGGTGGTCGATGCCGCACGCCAGCGTCATGCCGGAGTTGCGCACGCGGTAGCGCAGCACCGCACGGCCGTCGCCATCGTCCATCGCGCCTTCCGGGACCAGCACGTCACCGAGGTCCTGCGACTCACGCGGGTCGTGTCCGACAGCGGTCGCCTCGACGTCGCCGGTCAGGTCGACGGCCCGGCGTCGCGCTCCCTCGTGACGCAGTTGCGACGAGATCACGACCGGTGCGTCACCGTCCAGCATCGTCAGTTCGTAGCGGATCGCGGCCATGTGGCGCGACGACATCGACACCATCCGCCACGACCGCACCCGCACCTTCTTGCCCGACATCGTGCGCCACACCAGTTCCCGCACCAGTTGCCCGGTCCGCATGTCGAGGCGGCGCTCGTAGTGTTCGAGGTCGGCGGTGGTCAGTTGGAACATCTCGTCGTCGACGTAGAGGTGGAAGCGCCGCGCGTCGGGCACCGAGATCATCGTCTGCCCGGTGCGGGCGAACCCGAAGGCCTCCTCGGCATGGTGGATCGGCCACGTCTCGTGGAACCCGTTGACGAAGGTGCCGTAGTCGAACTGGGGACGTCCCTCGTCGGGTGCGCCGCGCATGCCCAGGTAGCCGTTGGCCACCGAGAACAGCGTTTCGGTACGGGCGATGTACTCCTCGTCGACGGCCGTCTCGACCAGCGCCCACTCGTCGACCGGGTAGACGGTCGTCGGCAACCCGATGATTTCGCGATGCAGCATGGTCCCTCTTCCTCTTCGTCCCCCCGTCTCGCCTGGGTCAGTCTGGCAGGAGTTCGGCCAGGTCGCCCACCACGGCGTCGGCGCCCGCATCGTCGAGGCGATCGGCCTGGAAGCCACGGTCGATCGCGATGACACACCCGAATCCGCCCAGGCGGGCTGCCTCGACACCGGAGATGGCGTCCTCCACGACGATGGCGCGGTCGGGTTGCACACCCAGTCGACGGGCGCCCTCGAGGTAGGTGTCGGGCGCCGGCTTGCCGGGCAACCCCAGCTCCGACGCCACGTTGCCATCGATCACGACGTCGAACCGATCGTCGATCTCGGCCGAGGCCAGCGAGGCCACGGCGTTGCGCGACGACGACACGACCGCGACGGCGAGCCCAGCCTCGATCGCCGCATCCAGGAACGCGACCGAGCCGTCGAAGGACTCGACACCACGGTCGTCCATGAGCGCCAGCACCAGTTCGTTCTTGCGCGTCCCGAGCCCGTGGATGGTGTCGGCATCGGCCGGGTCGTCGGGCGAACCCTCCGGCAGGACGATCCGGCGCGACTCGAGGAACCCGGCAACACCGTCGGCGCGCGGCAGTCCGTCGACGTGGGTGAGGTAGTCGGGGTCGACCTCGAAGGGCACGAAGGGATGGCCGTGCTCGGACGACCAGCGCAACAGGAACTCGTCGAACATCTGCTTCCACGCCACCGCGTGGAGGGCTGCGGTGTCGGTCAGGACCCCGTCGAGGTCGAACAACACCGCCTCGTAGTCATCCAGCGTGAAGGTGGCCATGGCAGTCCTCCTCGGTGTCCGGCGTCCATCGGTCGGGCGCACTGGTCACGATAATCCCCCACCATCGCCGCCCGAAACTCGACGTCCGTCCGTTCGGCCTGCGTTCCACCTCGTTCGGCGGGTCACGACCCGGCGACGTCGTCAGTCCCGATCTGGAAAGTTGAGGTGGTAGCGCGACGCTGTCGGCCCACGCTGGCCCTGGTACTTGGAGGTGGTGCCGGCCGACCCGTACGGGTGCTCGGCCGGGCCATCGAGTTCGAAGAAGGCGAACTGGCCGATCTTCATCCCCGGGTGGATCGCGATCGGCAGCGTGGCGACGTTGGACAACTCCAGCGTCACGTGGCCCTCGAACCCGGCATCGATGAACCCCGCGGTGGAGTGGATCAACAGGCCGAGGCGCCCCAACGAGGACTTGCCCTCCAGCCTCGCCACCAGGTCGTCGGGCAGGGCGACCGATTCGAGCGTCGAGCCCAACACGAACTCGCCGGGGTGCAGGATGAAGGGCTCGTCGGCAGGCACCTCGATGAGTTCCGTCAACTCGGGCTGTTCCCTCGTGACGTCGATGTAGGGATGGCGGTGGTTCGCGAAGACCCGGAAGCCGTTGTCGACGCGGACGTCCACCGACGAGGCCTGCACGGCATCCTCGCCCAGCGGATCGATGCCGATGCGCCCGCTGTCGAGGGCGGCACGGATGGTGCGGTCGGACAGGATCACGCGGGGTCCTTGGCGTACTGGCGGGGTCGTGGGGTCTCCGGGATGGTAGGCCGTTGCGTCACTGCGGTGGCTGGTCCCGAGGATCGCCCCGGTCACCACGGCGGCGTCGCCGGATGCGCACACGACAGGCCCTGGACGACCTGCGCAGGTGGCTGGCCGACCCGACAGGCCCTGGACGACCTGCGCACGTGGCTGGCCGACCCGACCGGGCCGCCGTTGAAGGTGTGACCGGGCGCCGACAGGGGCGGCCACGAGGCGTTGCCGGCTGGTGGCGAACTGGCCCGCTCGGTAGCATCCCCGGCACCTCGCGGGTGTAGCTCAATGGTAGAGCCCCAGCTTCCCAAGCTGGTGACGGGGGTTCGATTCCCCTCACCCGCTCTCCTGCACCCAACCCCGCGGGGATCTTCGTCGGGCTGGCCGAGCAACTCAGCTGAGCAGTCCGACGGGCAGGTGTTGACGCAGATCTGGACATCCCGGGCCCATCAACGCGGTGTTCGTTCCCCGCGCTGGGCACGGCCGGAGGAGTAGGCTGCCCTCGCCGACCCGCCCACGGGAAGGCGCCTGACAGGCCCGTCGAGGACCTCGCGGAAATCCCTTGCCACCCAGCGTCCGCCCTGCGACCTCCCCGGCTGACCGCGAGGCTGCCTTCCGGTTTCGCTACGACGTCTACCACCGCGAGATGCAGCTCGACGGGCCGGCGATGGACCACGACCGCGGGCTGTTGACCGACGCCGACGACGACCGGGCCCGGATCCTGGTCGCCCACGACGACGACGGACAGCTCGTCGGGACACTGCGCATCCACTGGGGTGGTGACGGCCCGTTCTCCCGGGACCTGCGCGAGGTCTATGCGCTCGACCGGTTCGCGGACGTGACCTCGCCCGACGAGGTGATCGTCTTCGACCGGTTCATGGTCGATGCCGCCCACCGCGGCACGTTCCTGCCGTTGCAGTTCCTGGCGGCGATCTCGACGTTCTCCCTGGAACGGCGTGCGCGCCTGACCTTCTGCGACTGCCAGGCGCACCTGCTCAACCTCTACACCAGCCTCGGCTTCCGCACCCACACCCGCACCGTCAACGACCCGATGATGGGCCTGCTCGTGCCGCTGGTCTTCGTCGTCGAGGACCGCGCCCACCTCGAGGCGATCAGCTCCCCGATGCTCGGGCTGGAGGTCGGCGCGGACTACGACCCGGCGCCGCCCACCGACATTCTCGCCCTGCTCCCGGACGTCGCCGCCATCGAGGCGATGGACGCCGACGGCGCCGCGCAGTGGGCGGTCGAACGGGGACTTCTCGGTACTGGCGAGGCCACCACGTCCGTGCTCGAAGGTCTGGACCAGGGCGAACTACGCGAGCTGCTGGCTCGCGCCTTCGTGCTGCGCGTCGAGGCTGGCGACCTGCTCGTCCGAAGGGACGCGACCGACAGGACGATGTTCATCGTGCTGGATGGCGAGATCGAGGTTCGCGACGAGGGACGACTCATCGCCACGCTCGGCCCCGGCGAGGTCTTCGGTGAACTGGCCTTCCTGCTGCACGGTGACCGCAGCGCCGACGTGGTGGCCGCCACCGACGGGGTGCGCGTGCTGAGCTTCAACGAAAAGGTCGTGCTCGGCCTGCACGACGAACGCCCGGCGCTGGCCGCCCGGTTCTTCCACAACCTTGCTCGCGTCGTGAGCGCCAAGCTCGTCGCGGTCCAACGGGCCGCGCGCGACGAGTGACGGACGCGCTCGTGGCTGGCTCGGACCAACCGGTCCCACTACGACCCGCAGAACGCGACTTCGTGCTGACCACGGACACCATGGGCAGTGTCCTGTCGCGGCTCGACGGCCAGCTCCGCGACGATGTCCTGGCAGCCATGACCCGACTGCGGGTACCGGCGGGCGACGTCGTGTTGCGAGCCGGTGCGCCTGCCGACGCGCTGCACGTGGTGGTGCAGGGAGCGCTGCGAGTTCGGCTGACCGATCCGGACGCCGATCATGACGGCGATGCCCTGGTCGGTCGCGGGGCCACGGTCGGTGAGGAGGGCCTGCTGACCCTCGCGCCGCGCAGCGCAACGGTGGTCGCACACCGTGACACCGTGCTGGCCAGGCTCGACGAGTCCGCGTTCGACACGCTCCTGCGCCGCTCGCCACGGGCCGTCGTGGCAGCATTCACACAGCCCGTGGTTGCCCGGCTGCGGGACGGTGAGGACGAACACGCGCACGGGGCGCGGCGGGCCGTCGTGGCGCTTGTACCGATCAACGCAGGTGTCCCGCTTCGGACGCTCGCGGACGGGTTCGCCCACGCCCTGCGGTCGTGCGGCGACGTGACAGCCAGGGTGGTCGACTTCCACGACTGCACGGCCGAGATCGGCAAACGCGGCGGTGGCCCGACCGACGGTCTGGACGACCCACGCGTGTCGGCATGGCTCGACGCACTCGAGACGGGCTGCGACCATCTGCTCCTGGTCGCCGGGACCGACGCCGATGCCGAAGCCGGTCAAGCGTGGACCGAACGCTGCGTTCGGCAGGCCGACGTCGTGGTCCTGGTCGCGGCCGCCGACCAGTCACCGACCCCCTCGGCCGGGGAGACGCGGCTGGCCGCCCTGCGCCCCACCACGCGTCGCATGCTCCTGCTCCTCCATCCCGCCGAGACGCCGCATCCCCGACACACGGCGACGTGGCTGGCACAGCGAGACGTTGCCAGCCATCACCACGTGCGCGCCGGCCACGCCGAGGATCTCGCCCGGGCCGCCAGGCTCGTCGGCGGACGCGGACGCGGACTGGTGCTGGGCGGGGGCGGTGCTCGGGCCCTCGCCCAGTTGGGCGTCGCCGCGGTGCTCACGGAACGCGACCAGCAGCCGGACGCCCTTGCCGCTGCGAGCGCCGGGGCCATCACGGCTGCGCTGCTGGCTGCCGACGTCGACCCGATCGAGGCCGTGGGACGAGTCGAGGCGGTGGTCGATCGGTTGGACCTGACGCTGCCGCTCCACGCACTCACGAGCGGTCGCAACTGGACGGCCTCCCTGGCTCGGCTGTACGGGGATCGCCGGCTCGAGGACACGTGGCGGCCACTTGTGCTGGTGTCGACGAACCTTACGAAGGGAACGGCGCATGTGGACCGCGATGGGCCGCTTGTCGACGCGGTTCGTACGACGACCGCGATCCCGGGACTCCTCCCACCTGTCGCACGCGGCACGGACGTGCTCGTCGACGGCGGCCTGGTCGACAACCTCCCGGTGGGGCTGCTGGCAGCAGACCCCAACGTCGGATCGCTCCTCGCGGTCGAGGTGGGCATGGGCCGCGGCATCACGACAGCCGGACCATTCGGCCACGACGTCTCCGGCTGGCAGACGCTGGGGTCGTGGCTGCGTCCTGGCCGACGGGACGCCACGCCGCCGACACTCGCAGCCGTCCTGAAAGCCGCGCTGATGCTGGCGAACGATGTCTCCGAGCGGACCACTGTCGGGCTCGCAGACCACACCGTGCGGCCACCGGTCCAGGGTGTCGGCCTGCTTGCCTTCGACCGGGTGGCCGAACTCGCCGCGACGGGGCGCGCCCATGCCCGCGAGGCGCTCCCCGCCGATCCGTGGGTCTGACCCCACCCGCGCGACATTGGACGTCGGCGTCGGCCTTGGTCGCCTCGCGGCGGGGCGGATCGGGCATGAACGGTGGCCCACGTCGATGGCAGCGACCAGC
>DATFMD010000283.1:0-2402 GCA_035267125.1 Nitriliruptoraceae bacterium
TCGGCGATGGTGACGCCCACCTCGAAGGCGGCCAGCGTGTTGGCCAGGCCCTGGCCATAGGTGTCGTGGCAGTGCACGGCAATGGCACTGAGGTCGACTGAGCCGGCGAGGTGGGTGAGCAGTGCCTGCATCCGTCCGGGCGTGCCCACGCCGATCGTGTCGCCCAATGACACCTCGGCCACGCCCAGTTCGAACAGCGACGTCGTGACGCGGGCGACGTCGTCGAACGGGACGTCGCCCTGGAACGGACAGCCCAGCACGGTTGACACGTAGCCGCGCACGCGCAGGCCGGCGGCGGTGGCCTCGGCGACGACCGGGGCGAACATCGCCAGGGACCCCTCGATGTCAGTGTTGAGGTTGGCCTTCGAAAACGCCTCGGACGCGGCCCCGAACACGGCGACTTCGGTGGCCCCGGCGGCCAGTGCGGCCTCGAGGCCCTTCTCGTTGGGAACCAGGACGGGGTGGCGGACACCCGGGTGGTGGTCGATGCCGGCCATGACGGCGGCCCCGTCGGCGAGTTGGGGGACCCACTTGGGATGCACGAACGAGGTTGCCTCGACGACGCGCAGGCCCGTCGTGGACAACCGGTTGATGAACTCGACCTTGACATCGGTCGGCACGATCGTCGCCTCGTTCTGGAGCCCGCCTCGCGGCACAACCTCGACGATGCTGATGGTGCGTCCCTCGGACTCGGCGCGTCCTTCGGACGCGTTGGAGTTGCTGCGCGTCCTCCGGACGCATTGGAGTTGCTCGGCCGAGGCCTCGCAACGTCCAGCGGTGTTCGGAGCGCTCGCAACGTCCAGCTGATCGTCAGCGCCAACAGTGGTCATGGTGTGGCCTCCTCGTCGCCGTCGGCATGCAGCACGACCAGCACGTCGCCACTGCCCACGGCGTCGCCGGGGGTGGCGCGCACCTCGGACACGACCCCGTCACCGGGCGCGACCACGGGATGCTCCATCTTCATCGCCTCGACGATCACCAGCGTCTGGCCGCCCGACACCTTGTCACCGACCGCCACCTCGACCTGCAGCACCTGCCCGGGCATCGGCGCGGTCAGGGCGGCATCACCGGCCGCCATGCTGGCATCGCGATGGGCCACCACTGCCGGCACGTCGACACGTTGGCTGCCGTGACCTGACCGGGCCACCCACACGTGGTCGCCATCCCGCCACGCCCTGATGGCCACCGCTTCCCCGTCGACCCGGACGTGACGACGTGCGTCCGGGGATCCCGGGGAGGGATCGCCGTCGCGGGCCACGTCGACCGCAGCGTCGTCGTCGAAGTGCACGCGGATGCCGTCGGGTGTCGTGGTCGCGGTGGCGCGTCCGACCTGCGGCCAGTCCAGCGACCACCCGCCGGACCGACTGCCGCGCCACGGGCCGAGCGCCGTCCAGGGGTCCTCTCGGGGAACGGCCCCTGCCAACGAGTCCAGCGCCATCGCTGCGGTCGCGGCAGCAACGGTCACCCGAGCTGGCGGCGTCGGGTGCCAGTCGGGCAGGTGGTCGGGCAGGAACGACGTGGTGAACCCGCCGTCGCGGAAGGCATCGCTGCCCAGGATCGCGCGCAGGTGGTCGAGGTTGGTCACCACCCCGGTGACCGCGGCGTCGTCCAGCGCGGCGGCCAGCCGTGCCCGCGCCGTTTCGCGATCGGCGCCGTGGGCAACCACCTTGGCCAGCATCGGGTCGTAGTGGCTGCTGACGACGCTGCCGGCCGCGACGGCGCTGTCGACGCGCACGCCGCCCGGGATGGCGAAGTCGACGATGGTGCCGGTCTGGGGCAGGAACCCGGCCGGCACGTCCTCGGCGTACAGCCGCACCTCGATGGCATGGCCGCTCGGGCTGTCGGGGCGCTCGGGAACCCGCCCGCCGGCCGCGATGTCGAGTTGGCACCCGACCAGGTCGAGCCCGGTGACCAGTTCCGTGACCGGGTGCTCCACCTGCAGGCGCGTGTTCATCTCGAGGAAGAAGAACGAGTCGCCGTCGCCACTGGTGTCGAGCAGGAACTCCACCGTGCCGAGGTTGGTGTAGCCGACCTGTTCGACCAGGGCGACCGCGGCAGCGCCCATGCGTTCACGCAGGCCGGGGTCCAGTGCCGGCGACGGCGCCTCCTCGACGACCTTCTGGTGGCGACGCTGGATCGAGCAGTCGCGTTCGAACAGGTGGGTGGCACCGCCGTGGGTGTCGCCGGCGACCTGGATCTCGACATGGCGCGGTGCCGTCACGAACCGCTCGATCAGCAGGCGATCGTCACCGAACGCGGCGGCACCTTCACGAGCAGCCGCTGCCACGGCGGTCGACAGGTCGTCCAGGTCGTCCACGCGGCGCATCCCCTTGCCGCCGCCGCCCGAGACCGCCTTGACGATGACGGGCAGTCCCATGCCCGACACCGTGGTGCGCAGGTCC
>DATFMD010000284.1:0-2950 GCA_035267125.1 Nitriliruptoraceae bacterium
CGCGACGCCGAGTTCCTGGACGAACTCCCGATGGGCCGCAGCGAGGCCGTCGGGCTCCAGCGGATAGCAGGTCTGGCCGTCGACCATCTCGGGGATGCCGGCGTTGGGGATCACGGCGATCGGCAGCCGGGAGTGGCGCGACAGGGTGCGTACGTGCTCGCGCATGTCGTTGGGTCCGGTGGCGCAGTTGAGCCCGAGCACGTCGATGGGCAGTGGGTCCAGCGCGGCGATGGCGGCGGCAGGCTCGCTGCCCAGCAGCATCGTGTTGATGTCCTTCTCGACGGTGAACGTCACCATGATCGGGACCCGCACGCCTCGTTCGGCGAACACGTCGGTCGTGGCCGCCACGGCCGCCTTGACCTGCAGCAGGTCGAAGCAGGTCTCGATCATGACGAGGTCGACACCGCCGTCGAGCAGGCCCCGGACCTGTCGGGCGTAGCCAGCCTCCATGGTGTCGACGTCGATGAAGTCCTTGGCCACGGACGGATCGTTGCCGAGGCTCAGCGTGGGCGATCGAGTGCCGGGCCCGATCGAGCCACCGACGAACAGCGGTGTCGTGTCGTCGCCGGTCTCGGCCCGGTGCTCGGCGATGGCCTGGTTGGCCAGTCGGGCGGCGGTCGCGTTGAGTTCTTCTGTGTCGTCACCCAGGTCGTATTCGTCGAGGACCCAGGGTGCGCCGCCGAACGTGTCGGTCTCGAGGATCGTGCAGCCGACGCCCAGGAAGGAGCGGTGGATGTCGACGATCACGTCGGGACGGGTGCGCACCAGCACCTCGTTGCACCCGTCGATCGCATCGCCACCGAAGTCCTGCGGTGCCAGGTCGGCGTCCTGCAGGGACGTGCCCATGGCGCCGTCGACCACCAGGACGTGGCGGCCGATTGCATCGAGGAAGGGGTGGGAGAAGTCAGACCGGGCCATCGAGGTCTCTCGTCGTTCGTACGGGCACTGGTGCAGCCGCCGGGGTGCGGGCCGCACGCGGGTGACCGAGACTTCGGGCCGCTGCTGCCCCAACGGTACCAACGGAACTGGTATGCACGTGGGTACACGAGTGGACAGGGCAGGCGTGGCAGGCAGCGTGGACGGTGACCATGGTCGCCGCGTGGGAGGCAGCACGGATCCTGACGGCGACGATGCGCACCCCCTGGGAGGCAGCCGAGATTCAGCGGGCGACGAGGCGCACGGCGGAGGCGCACGGAACCGCATCGCGTTGCTGGACTGGGAGCGCGACGCGTTGGAGGTCATGACGATCGCCGCGCGTGACTACATGCTCCTGGGCGCCATGGACGAGCGGACACTGCGGGCCAACGACGACGCCTGGCGGGCCGGATGGCTGCGGCCACGCGTGCTGACCGGTGCAGACACCCCGGACCTGTCTGTCGAGGTGCTCGGCCGCCGCTGGCCCCATCCGGTGATGGCGGCACCCACGGCCAACCATGCGCTGCTGCACGACGAGGCCGAGGTGGCGACGGCGCGCGGGCTGGCGACCAGTCGGGCGACGATGGCGGTGTCCACGTCCGCGTCCCGTCCGTTGCGCGACATCGTGGCGGGGCTCGACCACTGGTGGTTCCAGGTCTACCTGCCGGACGACGAGCGATTCCGCACCGCGCTGGTGGAACAGGTCGTCGCTGCCGGCGCCGAGGCCCTGGTCCTGACCGTCGACCTGCCCGTCGGCGGGCGCCGAGAGGCCCCCCTGCGGGCGTCGCGACCGTCGTGGCCCGAGGATCGCACCCGGTTCCTGTGGCTGGATGCTGCCCGGCGGGCCGGCTGCTCGGACAGCGCTCCAGGGTCCCACCTGCTGCCCGTGACCCTCGACCACCTGGAGTGGTTGGCAGGGTTCGGACTGCCGGTGGTCGTCAAGGGCGTGCTGCGAGGTGATGACGCGCGGCGGGCAGTCGATGCCGGTGCCGCCGCAATCCAGGTGTCCAACCACGGCGGGCGCCAACTGGACGGGGCCGTCCCGACCGCCGTCGCGCTGCCCGAGGTGGCGGCAGCGGTGGCACCGCAGGTGCCGGTCATCGTGGACGGTGGTGTGCGGCGCGGCCGTGACGTCGCGACGGCCCTGGCCCTGGGCGCGACCGCCGTCGCCATCGGCAAGCCGGTCCTGTGGGGACTCGCCGTTGACGGCTCGGAAGGCGTTGCCGCCGTCGTCGACACGCTGGTGGACGAGGTCGACCACGTGATGCGACTCCTGGGCGTCGCGAACGTCGACGAACTGACCGACGACCTGCTGACCTGACGGACACGGACGTGTGGCCGTCGGGTGGGATCCGAGGCATGCCGGGGTCGAAGACCTCGCCAACTAGACTGGCGTCATGTCGATTCTTCGTCGCAAACCTCCCTTGCCCGACGACCTCGTACCTGCGTGGCGATCCTTCCTGGACTGCGCCCAGGTGATCGAGTCCGGTCGTCGTGTCCTGTTGTCCACCCTGCCGACTGGTCGCATCGAACCGGCACCGATCGGGGTGGGCCTGGACGCATTGCGCGGGGCCATCACCGATGCCCGGGAGTGGATGCCCGGGTGGAAGGTCGACCTGGTCCTCGAGGACTGGCAGGACTGCCAGCAGGGGATGGACGAGGCATGGAACAGCCTCGACGAGGTCGCCGAGGTGGCCGCGGACACCAACGAGTTGGAGGAACTGCTCGAGGCAGTCACGGAGGTCGTGGCGCCGCTGGACGCGTTCGCGGACGCCGAGCGGTCGTGGCGACGCAGCTACCGCATCCGGGACTGACGGGATCCTTGGGGCTCGACCCCAAGGGACGTTGCCCAGGGACGTCCGTCCAGGGACGTCCGTCCAGGGACGTCCGTCAGGGACGTCCGCCTAGATTCCGCCGTCCTCGCGCTCGTAGCGAGCGGAATAGGCAAGGGCGTTGGCCTCACCCTGCAATCGGTGGTCGCCATCGAGGGAGCCACTTCGACCGCCGCGCCTGCGATCACGCCACAGCACGATGG
>DATFMD010000285.1:0-14515 GCA_035267125.1 Nitriliruptoraceae bacterium
CTCCCCGACGTCGTCCAGTTGAACAGCGTCGACGGCGAGTGTCGCCTGCTCGCCCTGCGCCCCCTGGAACCCTTCTCGGTCCGGATCAGGGTGTCGCTGCTGACCGGGTTGTTCGTCGCCGGCCCGATCCTGTTCTACCAACTGTGGAAGTTCATCACGCCCGGCCTGACCCAACGAGAACGACGACTGAGCCTCCCGTTCGTCATCCTGTCCCAGTTGATGTTCGCCTTCGGCATCGTCTTCGCCTACGTGATCATCCCCCAGGGCCTCAACATCCTGCTGAGCATGGGTGGTGACAACTTCGCCGTGGCACTGACGGGAACCGAGTACCTGTCGTTCTTCCTGCGCACCTCCGTGGCGTTCGGACTGGTCTTCGAAATCCCGTTGGTGCTGGTGTTCCTGTCCCTGCTCGGCATCGTGACCTCGAGCGCCATGCGCAAGGCACGGCCCTGGGCCATCGTCGCCAACGTGGCCCTGGCTGCAGTGGTCACACCCACCACGGATCCCGTGACGTTGCTGTTCATGGCCGTTCCGATGGTCGTGTTCTACGAACTTGCCATCCTGGTCGCCTGGTTGATCGAGCGGTCGCGACGTCGACGTCGAGAGGAGCTTGCGTGACCGACATGATCGAGGAATTCACGGCCACGCTGGGGCATCCGTTGGACGAGTTCCAGCGCGAGGCCGTGACGGCGCTGGCGGCCGGGACGAGCGTGTTGGTCGCGGCCCCCACCGGCGCGGGCAAGACCGTGGTGGGCGAGTTCTGCGTGCACGACGTCGTCGTCAACGGTGGCCGCTGCTTCTACACGACCCCGATCAAGGCACTGTCCAACCAGAAGTATCGCGACCTGGTCGCCACGCACGGACCCGGCCAGGTCGGATTGCTGACCGGGGACCGCGCCGTCAACGGGGATGCCCCGGTCGTGGTGATGACCACCGAGGTGCTGCGCAACATGCTCTACGAGCAGTCCCCGGCAATCGCCGACCTGCGCCACGTGGTCATGGACGAGGTCCACTACCTCGCCGATCGTGCGCGGGGATCGGTGTGGGAGGAAGTGCTGATCCAGTTGCCCCGGCGCATCCTGGTGGCGGCGCTGTCGGCGACCGTGTCCAACGCCGAGGAGTTCGGGGCCTGGCTGAACGAGGTGCGCGGCGGCGTCGACATCGTCATCTCGGAACACCGCCCGGTGCCGTTGACCCACCACTACTACGTCAACGATCGGGTCTACCCCACCTTCAAGGCGGGCGGGTCGAAGGGCACGCGCAAGGAACACCGTGAACGGGCCAACCAGGCACGCGGCGGGGTGCCCAACCCCGAGGTGCGGATGCTGGAGCGCAAGGCGTCGACGCGCAACCGGGTCACCAATCGCGGCCGCCGCATGGCCCCGTCGGTCCGGCTGCGGTGGCCGTCGCGACCGGTCGTGGTCGAGGAACTCGCCCATCGCAACTGGCTCCCGGCCATCCTGTTCGTGTTCTCGCGCGCAGGGTGTGATCGTGCGGTGGAGGAACTGGTCACGGCCGGGGTGCGATTGACGACGCCGGCGCAGCGCGACGAGATCGACGTGCTGGTCGACACGCTGCTTGCCGACATTCCCTCCGACGACCTCGCGTCCCTGGACGTCGAGGTCTTCAAGGACCGCCTGATGCGCGGGCTCGCCACCCACCATGCCGGGATGGTGCCGGTGTTCAAGGAGGTCGTCGAGGAGTGCTTCCAGCGCGGCCTGCTGGGGGTGGTCGTGGCAACGGAGACCCTGGCGCTGGGCATCAACATGCCGGCGCGCACGGTCGTCATCGAGCGGTTGGAGAAGTGGAACGGCGAGACCCACGTCATGCTCACGCCCGGCCAGTACACGCAACTGACGGGGCGGGCCGGACGACGGGGCATCGACACGCTGGGCCATGCCATCGTGCTGTACCAACGAGACATCGACTTCCGCGCCGTGGCCGGACTGGTCGGCACGCGCTCCTACCCGCTCAACTCGTCGTTCACGCCGTCCTACAACATGGTCGTCAACCTCCTGCGCCTGCACACACCGGCGCAGGCCGAGGAGTTGCTCGGCGCTTCGTTCGCCCAGTTCCAGGCTGACCGGGGGGTGTCGCAACTGGTCGGCAAGTTGCGCGAGGCCCGTGCTGCGGCCCGGGGCTACGACGATGCCGCCGTGTGCGTGGAGGGCGACTGGGACGAGTACTGGGGGATGCGCGCGCACCTGTCCCGGCTCGAGAAGTCCTCGGCCAAGGATCGCCGGCGGGCCGCCGAGGCCGCCCAGCGCGACGGGATCCGGGCGCTGGTTCCGGGCGACGTGCTCGGACTGCCCTGGATCGGACGCCGCGGGTTGGCCGTGGTGACCGGCGTGCGCATGACGGGCTCCGGGGTGCCGTTGGCCGACGTCGTGACCGACAACCGCGCGACGAAGACCATCGGGCCGCGGGAACTCGACGGCCTGCCGCCGGTCATCGATCGCATCGCCCTGCCACGTACCGGCACGCCCAGGGATCGGGCGTTCAGGAACGACATCGCCGGCCTGCTGGCTGCCGTCGAGCCACTGGCGGAACTGCCGTCCCCGGACCGGGTCGCCACCGATGCCGAGGCCGCGGACCGCATCGAGGCGCTGCGTGTCAGCCTGCGCGCGCATCCGTGCCACCACTGTGGGGAACGCGCCGACCACGAGGCGTGGCAACGACGCAGCGACGACGTGAACCGCGATGTCCGCAAGCTCGAGCGCCGCATCGAGGAACGGACCGGCTCGCTGGTTCGTCGATTCCGGCGGCTGTCCGCGGTGCTGGTGGCCCGCGGCCTGCTCGACGACGACCTCGATCCCACCCCGGACGGACTGCGCCTTGCCGAGGTGTACGCCGACGTGGACCTGCTGGTGACCGAGGCGCTCGGACGTGGGTTGTTCGACGACCTCGGTCCGGCCGAACTGGCCGCGGCGGTGTCGGTGCTGACCCACGAGCCCCGCGGCAACGATCCGAGCCTGCAGGCCCGGATGCCCACGCCGGCGCTGGGGGAGTGGCTGACGGCGATCACCGAGTTGGCCGATGAACTGCGCGCTGTCGAGGCGGAGCATGGTCTCGAGCCGATGCGCGACATCGACACCGGGTTCGCCCGAGCCTGCTGGCGGTGGGCCACGGGTGCCGACCTCGACACCGCGCTGGGTGGACTGGAGATGACCGGCGGCGACTTCGTGCGCAACGTCAAGCAGGTCGCCGACCTCGTGGGCCAGGTGCGCGCAGTGGCCCCCGAGGTTGCCGGGGTGGCCAACGTCGCACTGGACGCACTGCGTCGTGGGATCGTCGAGGCATGACCATCCGCCGCCAGTCGGTGATCGCCCCGGTTGACCGCAGCGATCCTGCCGCCCGTTAGGCTGGTCCGCCATGCACGAATGCGACATCCGTGCCGGGTCGAACTGTCGAGCCCGCTGGGCACGTGCCACCGCGCGCGGCCGAGCACTGCCTTCCGTCGCCCCTTCCCACCGACCGTGCCCGCCGAGGACCACGTGCCCGAGATGCTGCTGATCGTCAACCCCACTGCCGGCGCACACACTGGTGCGATCGCGGCGGAGGTGGCCGCCGGCGTCGCGGCGACGGGACGCCACCCCCGCGTCGTCAGCACCGCCGCCCCCGGTCACGCCATCGAGCTGACACGGGACGCCATCGACGCGGGAACCACGCACGTGGTCGCCGTCGGCGGCGACGGCACCGTCAACGAGGTCGTCAACGGCATGGTCGACGTCGACACCGGTCTCGCCCGTGCCCGGGACCTGCGCCTGGGCCTGGTCGCCGCCGGCACCGGTGCCGACTTCGCGCGCTCCTTCGGCCTGGATCGCAATCCACGTGCGGCCGTGCGCCACCTCACCGGGACGACGGTCATGCCGATCGATGTCGGCCGCATCACGTGTGTCGGGCTGGACGGCCAGCCGCTCACGCGCGCATTCGCGAACATCGCCGACATCGGCTGGGCCGCCGACGTCGTGCGTCGCGCAGCCAGGCTGCCGCGATTCATCGGGCGGGCCCGCTACGTCGTGGCCGGCGTGGCCGCCGCCCGTGGCATGCGGCCGGTGCCGGTCCGGGTCGAGTTGGACCACACGACCCGGCAGGACGAGGTCTGCCAGGTGCTGGTGGCCAATGGCCAGTTCTTCGGGGCGGGGCTGCGGGTCGCACCACGTGCGCTTCCCGACGATGGACGCCTGAACGTGCAGACCTGGGCGACCGGACCGGTCGACGTGTTCCGCGAATTGCCCCGGGTGCGCGTCGGGGAACATCTCGACCGGGCGGACGTGCGCGAGTGGCAGTCGGGCAGCGTGGTCGTGGAACCCGCTGGCGCGCCGATGCCCATCGAGGTCGACGGCGAGCCGATCGGCACGACGCCGGCCACGATCGACCTGATGCCCGGCGTCATCGGGCTGTCGCTGTGACCACTGCCGCCCGGCCAGTCGGCCACGTGCGACGGCGATCGCCCGACCCGGCGCCGTCGGATTTCGTCGCGCGATCACGAACGGAATGACCATGGACCATGCTGCTCGCCTTCACGCCGTCCGCGACGCCCTGGTCGGGGCCGACGTGGGCGCCGTCCTGCTCGGACCCGGCGCAGACCTGCTGTGGGCAGCGGGGTTCGACGCCCACGTGAGCGAACGACTCACCGTGCTGGTGGTGCCGGCATCGGGCGAGGCCATCCTCGTGGTTCCCGAGTTGGAGGAGGCATTGGCACGCCGGGCCGGGGTCGGTGAGCTCGCCCGGATCGTCGCCTGGGACGAGACCACGGATCCGGTCGCGCTGGTCGACGCCCACCTCGGCGCATGTGGCGCCAGTGCCTCGCCGTTGGCGATCCAGGACCGCATCTGGACTGCATTCACGCTGGCGTTGCAGGCCGCACTCCCGTCGGCCACGTGGGTGCCCGGCAGTCGCATCATGGCGCCGTTGCGCCTGGTCAAGGACGCCGAGGAGGTCACGGCCCTGCGCGCCGTCGGTGCCGCCATCGACCAGGTCCACGCCCAGGTCCCCGAGCTGCTCCGCCCCGGTCGAACGGAAGCCGAGGTGGCTGCCGACATCGACGCCCTGATTCGCGAAGGCCACGACGCGACCAGTTTCGTCATCGTCGCCAGTGGTCCCAACGGCGCCAGCCCCCATCATGGATCGTCCGACCGCGTGCTGACCAACGGTGATGCCGTCGTGGTCGACATCGGCGGCACGCTGGACGGCTATGGCAGTGACGAGACCCGCAACTACTGCGTCGGTCGCGTCGATCCGGACTACCAGGCACTCCATGACGTGCTGCAGGACGCCCAGGCAGCCGCGATGGCTGCGGTGGCGCCGGGCGTGACCGCCCATGCCATCGACGCCGCAGCACGCGACGTGATCACGGCCGCCGGCCACGGCGACCACTTCATCCATCGAACCGGCCATGGCATCGGGCTCGACGGCCACGAGGAGCCCTGGATCGTCGCCGGCAACGAGGTGGAGGTTCGCGCGGGCATGGCGTTCTCGATCGAGCCGGGCATCTACGTCCCGGGCGTGCACGGTGCCAGGATCGAGGACATCGTCGTGGTCACCGACGACGGTGCCGAGTCCGTGAACCATCGACCGCGCCACGTCGTGGTGACATGACCACGCCCCCACCATCGGAGCGCCGTCACGTCGAGTCCGGCGATGTCGCGGACTCCACCGGGCCGGATGAACACGTCGACCCCGTCCAGTCGGGCGACAAGGACGCGGGCGGCGACCCCCTCCAGCCGGGCGACAGGGACGCGGGCGTCGACCCCGTCCAGCCGGGGGACAGGGACGCGGGCGGCGACCCTGGTGGCCCCGTGGACCCGTGGCCGCGGCGGGTCGGCATCATCATGGCCGTGGGCCTGGGTGTGGGCGTCGCCGCGGCGCTCGCGGCAGGCGCCACCGGCGCGTCGGGGCAGGTGGGCGCGGTCCTGATCCTGCTCGTGCTGTCGCTGGCCGCAGGCGTCGGCGCACTGCTGGCGTTGGTGACGTCGGCGGTGGACGAGTTCCGTGGACGCGACGTCACCAGCCGACGACCGGTGCTGGGCATCGTCCTGTTCGTGGCCGCGGCCATGCTCATGGCGATGACCGTGGCCGCCGCTGCGTGAGGTGCGTGTGGGCCCGTGGGGGGACGGCCGCGGGGGTGGGCGCCGCAGGGCATGCATCGGGTGCCGTCGCCCCGCCAGCCACGTCGTCCAAACGATCATGCCAACCGTGGGGAATCGACTGCCGCAGCCCTGCAGACTGCTAGCGTTTCCCACGGCGTTGCCGCCCCGCAACCTGGCAGCCACGCTGGGTTGCAAGTCGCGTCACGTGTCGGCCGGCACCGACGGACCTGCCACCGGGGCAGTCCTGCCGGGCTCCACCTCGTGAAAGGGTTGGTGGCAATGAACGCAGCCGTTGGCGTTGCCGCACCGCTGTCGGCAATGGTCACACCGGTTGGGTCCGCACGGCCCGACGGCGGCCGCGGGGTGCCGTCAGGCCGGCTGATCACCGCCGATCGCATCGTGACCCTGGGCAGGGGGCGGTATCGCGCCCGCGCCATGCTGGTCCGGGGGAGTCGTGTCGCATGGGTGGGCAACGATCCTGACCAGGCGCCGCCCCACGCTGAGCACGTCGACCTGGGTGGCTGCACGATCGGGCCCGCCTTCGTGGACAGTCACGTCCACCTGACTCCGACCGGACTGGCCCTGCTGGGCCTCGACCTGCGCACGGTCCAGTCGACGTCGGAGTTGTTGCGTGCCGTGGCCCTGCATGCCGAGCACCACACCGGCCGGGTCATCTGGGGTCATGGCTGGGATTCCCACGGCTGGGACGGGCCGCTGCCGACGCCGGCGGAGCTCACTGCCGCATCCGGCGGACGGCCGGTCACGTTGGCCCGGATCGACGGCCATTCGTCATTGGTCGACGAGACCACCATGCAGTCGGCACCGCTGAGTCGGGCTGGCGGCATCGAGCGCGACTCCGACGGTGTGGCGACCGGACTGCTGCGGCGGGACGCGAACAAGGTTGCCAAGCGGTGGGCGATCGGCGCCATGGGGGAGCGGGAACTGGGGGATGCACGGGCCGAGGTTGCCCGACACGCCGCTGCCAACGGGATCGGGACCGTCCACGAAATGGGCGGACCCGACGCGATGGGCGCCGCCGACTTCGACGCGTGGCGCACCGGCGAGTGGCCGATCGAGGTGCTGGCCTACTGGGGTGCCCCGGACCTCGGGTTCGCTGCCGAACGAGACCTGCGCTGCATCGGCGGTGACATCTGGCTGGACGGCAGCCTCGGGTCGCACACGGCCGCACTCACCACGCCCTACGTCGACCACCCGACACGTGGCGCACTCGAGTACGACGACGACACCCTCACCGAGCTGTTCCTCGATGCCACCCGATCCGAGTTCCAGGTTGCCGTGCACACCATCGGCGACGAGGCGATCGACCAGGCGTTGCGCTGCTGGCGCCGTGTGCAGCAGCAACTGCCCGAGTACGAACACGGCGGCCTGCGACGGTTCCGACACCGTCTCGAACACGCCGAGGTCATGCGCCCGGACCAGTACGACGAGGTCGCCGACCTCGGCCTGGTCGTCTCGGCCCAGCCGGTGTTCGAGCAGTTGTGGGGCGCACCGGGCGGCATGTACGAAAGCAGGCTCGGACCCGAACGCGCGGCGCTCACCAATCCCTACCGCGCGTTGGCCGACCGGGGCGTGCCGCTGTGCTTCGGTTCGGACGCCAACGTCACCCCCATCGATCCGTGGTCCATCGTCGCGGCGGCACAGCATCGGGACGACCCCGCCCACGAACTGACCCGGCTGGAAGCCGTGTCGGCGTCGACGCTCGGCGGCCGACACGCAGGACGACAGGAACGCTGGGTCGGCGTCCTGCGAGCCGGGATGCGCGCGGACCTGTCGGTGTGGGAAGGCGACCCCTACGCAGCGTCGGACACCGGTGATCCTCGCTGCATGCTGACGATGGTGCGGGGACGAATCACGCACGACGCGCGGTAGGAGCTCGTGAATCGCACGAGGGGAAGATCGGCGGCGAGCATGCGCGCGGTGGTCCGCTGAATCTGTGCAGGTCGGGCGTCGTGGGGTAATGTCCGCCCCGACTGCACCCCCGCCACGTTGCAGCAAGGATGATCCGCGATGGTTGACGACCTCGAAGCAATCGATGCCGAACTGGCTGCCGCCGGGCTGGACGCGGACGACGACGACCTCGACGATCCGATGTCGGACCTGGATCTCGACGGCGAGCCCGAGGACGTGGATGATCTCGATGACGTCGAGGTGGACCTCGACGATCTCGACGACGACCTTGCTGACGACCTCGACGGTGACGATGCCACCGCAGCCGTCGACGAAGAAGAGGACGAGGCGGTGGCCACCTCGCTCGAGGCAGCGGCAGAGGACGAGGCTGACGACGACGAGGCTGCCGTCCTGACCTCCGTCATCATCGAGGACGACTTCGACGACGAGGCCACGGTCGTGGCGCGTGCGCTGGACGAGGGCGACGATGACGACGAGGTGCGTGACGGCGAGTTCGTGTGCCAGTCGTGCTTCATGGCCAAGCGCGAGACCGCCCTGGCCGACCCCGACGCGATGCTGTGCCTGGACTGCGTCTGAAGTGACGTCCTGGGCGCAGTCCGCCCGTGACCGCCGCGCGGAGCCAGGCCACCGGCGACCTGCCACAGCGGCCCGCGCGCCGGCGATCTGCCACAGCGGCCCGCGCGTCGGCGAACTGCCACAGCGGCCTGCGCGCGGACGACCTGCCACAGCGGCCCGGGCAGCCGACTCGATACCGTCCCGACCACTGTCGGGCCCATGGGCTGCCCGCCCGGTCCCCGCCGGTCCCAGTGCCGGCGTGTGTCCGCTCGGGGATGGCGCCGGATCACCGTGCCGGTGCTCGACGACACGCGCCGACCGGCCCAGGATGCTTCCATGACCCCACGCACCATCGCCATCGGTGCCGCGGTGGCTGCCGGTCTGGCCGGGTGGCTGGTGCATCCACCGTGGAGCATGTGGCTGCTGGCATTCACCGTGCCGGCGTTGCTGGCCACTGCGCTCACCGCCGGCGACCTGCCACCGTGGATGGTCGGCGCAATCTCGGGGCTGGTCACCAACCTGGCGCTGCTGCACTGGTTGCGCTTCCGCGCCACCGTCGTCGCGTGGGTGGTGCTCGCCCTGATCATGGCTGCCTGGATGGCGCTGCTGGCCGTGCTCATGGCTCGCCTGCTGCAACGCGCCTGGACCGTGCCCCTCGTTCCGCTGGTCTGGGTGGGCATCGATGCCTGGCGTGGGTCGTGGCCGTTCGGTGGCTTCGGATGGGCGAGTCTCGGGATCTCCCAGGTCAACAACGGTTGGTTGGTCCCCGTGGGGCGCGTGCTGGGGGAGAAGGGCTACACACTGTTCGTGGTGGCGATCTCGCTGGCCGCCTGGGTGGCGGTTCGCGATGCCCTGGCTGCACGTCGTGGCGACCTCACCCCCGTCGTGACGGGATCGGTGGCCACGGAGACCGCCGGGTGGCCCGGCCGACGACCTCACACGGATCCCGCAGGCTCGAATCGTGCGGACACGGGTGGTGGCACGACGGGTCCGGGGCAGGAGCGGGCAGGCGAACGACAGGACGATGCCGGTGGCCTGTTGCTGTTGTCGGCCGCCGGTCGTCGCGCCGCCAGCAGGATGGGCGACGGTGCATGGCTCGGCACGGCCATGCTGGTGGTCACGCTGCTGGCAGTGACGCTCGTCACGGTCGGGCCACCGGCCCAGAGTGGCGAGGTCGACGTCCTGGCCGTCCAGCCCAACGACATCGAGGTGCCGAACGCGGACTACACGACGATCACCCGCGAGATCGCGACGCACGCGGTGACGCTGACCCGTGACGCCGTCGACGAGGACGGGCCGGCCGACATCGTCGTGTGGCCCGAGGGCACCATCGGTCGGGATCCTGCCCGGGACCCGGAACTCGCGGCGGCGATCCGGGAGGGCGCGGCCATCACCGGCGGCGGGCTGCTCGTGGGCACGGATCTCGAGGATCCCGATTCGGACGGCTACGAGCGGGTGTCGTTGGTGGTCGACGGCGACGGGGAGGTGACCGACACGTACGTCAAGCAGCGCCTGGTGCCGTTCGGTGAGTACGTCCCGCTGCGCTGGGCGTTCGACTGGTACCCCACCCTCGACCAGGTGTCCAGGGACGCCATCGCCAGCCCGACGGCGGCCAACGTGGTCGTCGGCACACCCTCCGGCCAGGACGTCGTCGTGGCCGTCGCGATCTGTTTCGAGACGATGTTCGGCGACGTGGTCGCCGACAACATCCTGTCCGATGGGCGGGCGCAGTTGTTGGTGTCCTCCACCTCGGACGCGACCTTCGGCCGCAGCGGCCAGCCCGACCAGCACCTCGACCAGGTCCGGATGCGGGCCATCGAGACCGGCCGAAACGCCGTGCATGCGGCCGTGTCCGGGACCACCGCGTTCGTGGACCAGTCGGGGGTCGTGACTGCAGGCGCCACCGACCTGTTCACGTTGACCACGGTGCGGCACCGGGTCGGGCTGGTCGAGGGCCTCACCCCGTTCCTGCGCATGGGTGACCTGCTCGACCTCACCAAGTGGCTGGTCGTGGTCGTGGCCCTCGGCCTGGTCGTCGTCGCGCGTCGTCGTCCCGATGTCCACCACCGCACGGATGAAGGTGCGGGCCACTCACTGCCACCCACCGACGCCGCACCAGCCAACGACGAGCCCGGATCCACACCATGACCGAACCGCAGACCTCGCCATCGCGACGCCCCCTGGTCGTGATCCCCACCTACGACGAGCGGCAGACGCTGCCCGTGGTGCTGGAGCGGCTGTGGGCCGGTCCCGCCGACGTCGAGGTGCTGGTCGTCGACGACAACTCCCCGGACGGCACCGGGGCCTGGGCGCAGGCGCAGGCCGACGCGGACACCCGCGTCCATGTCCTGCACCGCAGTGACAAGCAGGGCCTGGGTGCGGCCTACCGGGCTGGCCTCGGATGGGGACTGGAACGCGGCCACGACGTGCTGGTCGAAATGGATGCCGACCTGTCCCACGACCCCGCCCACCTCCCGGAGATCCTGGCGGCGACGCGTCATGCCGACCTGGTGATCGGGTCGCGCTACGTGCCGGGTGGTGGCACCACCAACTGGCCATGGCACCGACGCGCACTGTCCGTCGGCGGCAACACCTATGTCCGGATGTTGACGGGGTTGCCCCTGCGCGACGCCACCGCCGGCTACCGCGCGTTCCGGGCTCCGGTGCTGGAGGCGATCGGCCTGGCCGGGCTCCGTTCGGACGGCTATTCGTTCCAGGTCGAGACCGCGTTGGCAGCGCATCGCGCCGGCTTCCGCATCGTCGAGGTCCCGATCATGTTCGCAGAGCGCACCGAGGGCGCATCGAAGATGACACGCGGCATCGTGGTCGAGGCCATGGCGCGGGTCGCGACGTGGGGGTGGCAGGGACCCCGACGCGCGGGCGCCATCCACGACCAATCGGTCGCGGCCACCGCGTCGGCAACGTCGGGCGGTGGTCGATAGCCTGCGGCCACGGTCGAATTGCGCCACCTGCGCTCCCGTCGTCCAGCGGTCCAGGATCCCACCCTTTCAAGGTGGTGACGCGGGTTCGAATCCCGTCGGGAGTACCCACAAGCCTCGCCAGGTCAGCCAGCACGCACGCCATCCAAGGATGCCACGTGGCAACGAAGAAGGTCGAAATCCAGATTCCGGTCGAACGCCAGAAGGCCGCCCAGGCCGCTGGCAACTTCGACCTTGCCGACCTGCCCGGTCTGTTGGCGACGCCGGACGCGGCGGTTCGCGTGGGCAAGACCGCCAAGCAGGACAAGGCCCTGTTGACGGGGGTTCGCACCCTGAACTCGCTGACCAAGATCACCAGCGGCCAGGTGCTCGCCAACTACGGCCGCAGCGAGTCGCGCTGGGCCCAGACCTACCAACGTCGCCGCGCCGGCAATGCCGAGATCCACGAGTTGTTGTCGTACGCACGCCAGATCATCGGGATCACGCCGGATGGCGAGTTGGGCATCTTCCTGATGGGTCACGCCGGCCAGGGTTCCTGCATCCCACTCTGGGTCCCCCAGGAAGAGATCAACCTCACCGTGCAGCCCAACGACATCATCATGCGCTTCGAGGAGAACCCGCTCGACTGGGAGTGACCGGGGCAGTGCCTGACCCGCCGAGGTGTCACGCGTCCTCGCTACGGTGCCGCCCATGACCGAGATGACACCCCTGACCGACCGTGACCGCCTCGCCGATCCCGGCGGCGGTTCCCGGGACGGTGCGGACCACGGGCCCGGCGCCGGGCCCGATGGGGCCGAGGCCGGGATCGACGGGGCCGAGGCCGGGATCGACGGGGCCGGGATCGACGGGGCCGTGGCCGGGATCGACGGGGCCGAGCTCGAGCCGACGTCGCCACCGCTGGTCGGCGACGACGGGCGCGTTCGACTGTCGTTCAGTCGCATCGACTCGCTGCGCCAGTGCAGCCTGAAGTTTCGCTATCGCTACCTCGATCGCCTTCCGACCCGGCCGGCGACCTACCTGTCGTTCGGGACCTCGGTCCACAGTGCCCTGGAACTCTTCCACGAACGCACGCTGTTCGGCCGGCCCGACCTGGACGACCTGCACCAGTTCCTGTACGACAACTGGGATTCCAGTGGCTATGCCCAGGTGCCACGCGAACGGCAGGTGCAGGACTACAACCGTGCCCGCCACACCCTCGGCCGCTACTTCCAGCGCGTCGTCGACACGTGGCAGCCCGCTGCCGACACCGAGAAGTGGTTCGAGTTGCCGGTCGGCGACACCGCCATGGTCGTGGGCTCCATCGACCGCATCGACGTCGATGCCGACGGTCAACTGCACGTCGTCGACTACAAGACCGGCAAGCTGCGCGACCGGGCCAAGGTCAGGGGTTCGCTCCAGTTGGCCATCTACGCGCTGGCCGTGCAGCACCTCTACGGCCGCCTGCCCGCCACGGTGTCCCTGGACTACGTCGTCGCCGACATCCCCGTTGTCGTGCCCGTGGCCGAGATGGACCTGGACGCGGCCCGCGCCGCCATCCTGGAAGCCGCCGACCAGGTGCTGGCCGCTGACTTCACGCCGAATCCCACCCGCCTGTGCGACTGGTGCGACTATCGCGCGGCATGCCCTGCATGGGAGGGTGACGGCGCAGACGTCCTGGGGCCGGCCGTCGTCGAGCGTGATCGGTTGCGCCGCCAGGTGCGTCGCGACCTCGCCAACCTCCGCGCGCTCGAGCAGGGCGTCGAGGATCTCTCGGCCGAGCTTGCCGCGCGTGGCCTGGACCCGGTCGTCGACGAATCCGACGTCGACCACGACGCCACGGACCCGGCAGCACCCGCGACGCCGCAGCCCGGGACCTGACGGCGGCCACCCGGTGGTTCGCTCGCCCACCTTGCGGCGTGGTTGTAGCCTTGCCCAACCACGCCACCCGACAGGATTTCACCATGAGCGAGACGGCCAGCGACACCATCGTGGTCAACGCCACCCCCGAGCAGGTCATGGAGGTGATCCTCGACCTCGAGGCGTATCCAGAGTGGTCCAGTGAGATCAAGAGCGTCGAGGTCCTGAGCCGCGACGACCAGGGCCGACCGATCGAGGCGCACTTCGATGCCGACGTGCGCGTGGCGCAGATCGACTACACCTTGCGCTACGAACACGGGACGCCCGACGCCGTCAGCTGGACCCTGAGCCAGGGTGACGTGCTCAAGCAACTGGACGGTGCCTACGTGCTGACCGCCCAGGGCGACGCCACCCTGGTCGACTACACCCTGACCGCGGACATCGCCATGCCGGTCCCGGGCTTCCTCAAGAAGCGCGCGACCAGGACGATCCTCGACACCGGCCTGAAGGGGCTCAAGAAGCGCGTCGAATCCCTGTACTGAGGTCCACGAACGCTGGTCGCATCGGCCGCAGCGCCACAGCGCCACCTCATGGTGACTCGAACCCGACCAGGAGCCCGCACCATGCGCCCCGACGTCGAAGCCGCCTACTTCGCCCTGCTGCGTTCCCGCGAGGACGAAGCCGACCTGCGTCGCTATGCCGACCACCTCGCCGACGAGGCCCGTCGCCTGCGTCGCTTCGCCAGCGAGACCCAGGCGGCGGCAGAGGACGCACCACAACGCCTGCGACGGCGCATCAGCCACACCGATGCCCCCCTCACGAAGGCCCTGGCGCAACGGTTGGAGGCAGTCGGGGACGAACTGTCGCGCCTTGACCAGCGCATCGAGGACGCGACCGCCTACGTCCGGGCATGCGAGGTGGAGCACGACCGACTCCGTGCCGAGGGCACGCGGGGCGCCTGATGTATCGCGACGACCCCCTCGACGACGAGTTCGAACTGCGCGAGGTCGTGGGTGACGACGCCGTGGATCGGCTGAACGACGACACGGCGGCGCTCATTGCGGCGCTCGACGCCCTGGCGCTGTTGCAGGGGTGGGTGACGGACGCCCAGGCAGCGTCGTGGCTCACCAGCGCGGCCCGACGTCTGGACGGACGGACCCCGAT
>DATFMD010000286.1:0-5033 GCA_035267125.1 Nitriliruptoraceae bacterium
CGGCCCCTCCGGGGCTGCGGCGATCAGCGGCAGGGCGAGGGTCTCGACGTCGATGAGGTGGTGGTCCCAGGTGGGCGTCCATCCCAGTTTGCGGCACATCCGGGCGAGGTGGGTGGCGTCGAAGTCCGGGACTGCGCCGACCAGGTAGGCACCGCTGGCGTCCTCGAGGAAGCGGCGCAGCCACACCGTGGCGGGTGTGGTCGTCTGCGGGGCGATCGCCTCGTGGTAGTTGGTGAGTTCGAGCGCGGCCGGCTCGGCGCCGTCCAGCGTGTGTTCGGGGAAGTACTGCCGGGTGAACTCGGTGCCGTCCTCGCACCGCAGGATCCAGGCCACCTCGGTCAACTCGTGTCTCGTGTGGTCGAGACCGGTTGCCTCGGTGTCGATGAACACGAACTTGGGCAAGGTGGCGCTCCTGCGTTTGCAAGTGCGCAGGCTAGCCCGCCGACCGATGTCGTCCGGTGCCTTCGGCAGGAAATCGCCGCGCGACCGGGTTCGTGGCGGTCGAACGCCCGTTCGACTACGCTGGCGTTCGAACACCTGTTCGCGGCACTGATCGTGACCCTGATCGCACCACTGATCGGACCCCTTGTCCACAGCGTCCCCACGCCTCCGCCGGCCTGTCGCACCCAGCCCATACGGTGCCGCACACGACGCCACCCGCATGGCACGACCACCCAGACCGTTCCCCCCGATCGTTCTGCCAGACCGTCCCGCACTGCCCACCGCCTGACCCACCCGCACTGACCCACCCGCACTGACCCACAAGGACACATCATGAGTCGCGAGAAGTCGCTCGAGGCCGCACTTGCCTCCATCGAGAAGCAGTTCGGCAAGGGTTCGGTCATGAAGATGGGCGACGGCGTGGTCCAACCGGTCGCCGCGATCCCGACCGGAGCCCTGTCACTGGACCTCGCCCTGGGCATCGGTGGGCTGCCGCGCGGTCGGGTGGTGGAGATCTTCGGCCCGGAGTCGTCCGGCAAGACGACGGTGGCCCTGCACGCCATCGCCGAGGCCCAGAAGCTGGGTGGCATCGCGGCCTTCATCGATGCCGAGCATGCGCTCGACCCGACCTACGCCCGGGCGCTGGGCGTGGACATCAACGAGTTGCTGGTGTCCCAGCCCGACAACGGGGAGCAGGCGTTGGAGATCGCCGACATGCTGATCCGGTCGGCGGCCGTCGACATCCTGGTCATCGACTCGGTGGCGGCGTTGACGCCGCGGGCCGAGATCGAGGGCGAGATGGGTGACACCCACGTCGGCCTGCAGGCCCGGCTGATGTCGCAGGCGCTGCGCAAGCTCGCGGGTTCGCTCAACCGCTCCAAGACCTGTGCCGTGTTCATCAACCAGTTGCGCGAGAAGATCGGCGTCATGTTCGGGTCGCCCGAGACCACGCCCGGCGGTCGCGCGTTGAAGTTCTACTCGTCGGTGCGCCTGGATGTCCGTCGCATCGAGTCGCTCAAGGACGGCACCGACATCGTGGGCAACAAGGTCCGTGTCAAGGTGGTCAAGAACAAGGTCGCCCCGCCGTTCAAGAAGGCCGAGTTCGACATCATGTACGGCGAGGGCATCTCCAAGGAGGGATCGCTGCTCGACATCGGCGTCGACGAGGGACTCGTCCGCAAGGCAGGTGCCTGGTACACGTACGACGGCGAACAGTTGGGGCAGGGTCGCGAGAACGCGCGCAGCTACCTCAAGGAACACGTCGACATGGCCCTGGAGATCGAGAAGAAGGTCAAGGAGAAGCTCGGCGTGTCACCGCTCGCCGGAGGCGCCGAAGGAGAGGCCGACGAGTCGGCGGATGACGAGTGACCGCACCCAGCCCCGGGACTCAACCGCCCGGCACGGCCTTGGACGACGGCGACGCCGCTCCGCAGTTCGTGGACGCCGAGCAGTGGCTGGCAGAGCGTGGGATCGAACGTGACCGCATCCGCGTGACCGTGCCCGCCCAGGCAGGCCCCGACGCGAGCCCCGATGCCGCCGCCGATCCTTCTCAGCCCGACGGTGGTGACGATCCCGCTTCGCTTGGCGGGGCACCGACGGGTGCGCCGTCGACCGCGGCGGGCCAACCGGCCACGGGTGTGTCCAGACCTGCGACCGGCGCGGCCATGCCGGATCCCAGCGTCAGGGAAGCCCACCAGTTGGCGTCCGAGACGCCGCCGGCGGTCCCGGGGGAGGGCCACGACGTCACGACGGCGCCCGGGCGCGACCACCTCGACCTGTCCGACGAGGTCTCTCGCGCAGTGGCCTTCATCCAACGGTCCACGGCGTCCGTGCCGGCCTCGACCGGCCGCCTGCGACGCAAGTTGGAAGCGCGTGACGTGCCCGCGCCGGCCATTCGACTGGCGCTGGAGCAGGCCGCCGACCAGGGCCTGGTCGACGACGCCGCGTTCGCGGCCTCGCTGGCCGACGAGGGCCGCGCCAAGGGGCATGCCGACAAGCGCATTCGCAAGGACCTGCGCACCCGGGAGTTCGACGACGAGGTGATCACCGCAACCCTGGCTCGTCACAACGACCGCGATCCCGAGGCGGTCGCGTTCGAGGTCGCCCGTGGCAAGGCCCGCTCGTTGCGCGGGGTCGACAGCGAGACCGCGTTTCGTCGGCTCGTGGGGCACCTCGCCCGTCGTGGTCACAACGAATGGGTTGCCCGCAAGGTTGCCCGTGAGGTCGTGTTCAACGAACTCGAGGACGATGTGATCACCGGCCACTGAACCGGCCACTGGCGGCCGTCGCCGCGGGCGTGGGGTTGTGTGGCGGTGTCGGCCGGTGGGATGCTCGCCTAGGCTGGGAGCGATCGACGCAGCGACGGAACAGCGACGGGAGGCGTGCCATGGACGTCCAGCAGGCGTGGTTGCTCGTGGGGGTGCCGGGACTGATCGTGGCAGCGGCATTGTTCGCGGGCCATGATCGTCTCCGTGCACTGGTCGGATATGCCGTGCTGGCCCTGGTGATGGCAACCTTCCTCTCGATCGACGGCGGCGCCCTGTGGGGCGGCCTCGTCGGTCTGATCGCGGTTGGCCTGGTGGCCACCGGTCGTGGCAGCGTCGAGGTCGACGAACAGCCCGAGGAACAGCAGGTCCGCGACCGCTGGACCCACACCGCCTGAGCCTGTAGACACCGCGAACCCTGGGCAGCAAGGCGGCCCAGGGGCACAGATACCCTCGCCCGGGTCGCCCATCCTCCAGGTTCTGCATGCGCACCTACGCGATTCGCACCTTCGGGTGCCAGATGAACGTCCACGATTCCGAACGTGCCGCCGGCATTCTCGAGACGATGGGCTATCGCCGCACCCAGGACGTGGCCGACGCCAGCCTGGTGCTGCTCAACACCTGTGCGGTGCGCGAGAACGCCGACAACAAGTTGTACGGAACGCTCGGCCACCTCAAGCCCCTCAAGGACGAGCACGGCACCACGATCGTCGTCGGGGGTTGCCTCGCACAGAAGGACGGTGCCACCATCACCGATCGCGCACCGTGGGTCGACGTGGTCTACGGCACGCACAACCTCGCCAACCTGCCGAAGTTGTTGGAACAGGCTGACTCGGCTGCCCTGCCGGTCCTCGAGATCGTCGAACAACTCGAATCGTTCCCGTCGGCGCTGCCGGCCAAGCGCGACGTGCGCCACCATGCCTGGGTGTCGATCTCGGTGGGCTGCAACAACTCCTGCACGTTCTGCATCGTCCCCTCGCTGCGCGGTCCCGAGAACTCTCGACGGCTCGGGGACATCGTGGCCGAGGTGCAGTCGCTGGTCGCCGACGGGGTGGTGGAGGTGACGCTGTTGGGCCAGAACGTCAACAGCTATGGCCGCGACCTGGACAAGCGACCGATGTTCGCCGAACTGCTCCACGCCATGGGCGACGTCGATGGGCTCGAACGGGTGCGCTTCACCTCACCGCACCCGCACGACTTCACCGAGGACGTGCTGGTCGCGATGGCCGAGGTCGACAACGTCTGCGAGCACCTGCACCTGCCGTTGCAGTCGGGCTCCGACCGGGTGCTCAGGGCCATGCGCCGGTCGTACCGGTCCCGCCGGTTCCTCGACCTCGTGGAGCGCACCCGCGACCTGTTGCCGACGGCATCCCTGACCACGGACCTGATCGTCGGGTTCCCCGGCGAGACCGACCAGGACTTCGCCGACACCCTGGACGTCGTCGAGGCCGCACGGTTCGACCAGTCCTTCACGTTCCAGTACTCACCACGACCGGGCACCCCGGCCGCCGAGATGGTCGACGACTTCGTCGCCCCCGAGGTGGTTGCCGAACGGTACGGGCGGTTGGAGGAACTGACGCGACGGTTGTCGCACGAGGCCCACGCGGCCCTGGTCGGCACGACCCAGCAGGTGCTGCTCGAGTCCCCGTCCAAGACCGATCCCACCCGGTTGTCCGGACGCACGCGCGGCAACCACCTGGTGCACCTGCCCGTGCCGACGACGGCGCCGCAGGTCGGTGGCGGTGGCAGTGACCACTGGGCGCCCGGCGACCTGGTCGACGTGGTCATCACCGAGGCCGCCACCAACTACTGCATCGCCGGCACACCCCTCGCGGTGGAACGGACCGCACCGGGCCGGGCCACCGAGTCCGCGATGGCGTCCGGCGACGGCTGGTCGCTCGGTCCCGACGCCGTGCTGACCCCGCCGGTCGGCCACGCCCTGCCGGCAGGTCGCCAACCACTTCCCGTGGTCGGTGCCTGAGGCCGTGACCACTTCCTCGGCACCGGTGTGGGCCATCGTCGGCCCCACCGCGTCGGGCAAGTCCGCGGCCGCGCTGGCGTTGGCGCCCGTCGCCGAGCGCCTGGCCGTCACCGGCGGCCGCGACGTCGAGATCGTCGCGGTCGACGCCTTCACCATCTACCGGGGCCTCGACATCGCCACGGCCACCCCGAGTGCAGCCGATCGCGACGTCGTGGCACACCACCTCGTCGACGTCCTCGAGCCCTCAGGGTCCGTCTCGGTGGCGCAGTTCCAGGGCTGGGCACGCGACGCCATCGCGTCGATCCATGACCGCGGCCGCGTCCCCCTGCTGGTCGGCGGGTCCGGCC
>DATFMD010000287.1:0-4443 GCA_035267125.1 Nitriliruptoraceae bacterium
CCACAGGTCGACGACGACCCGGCCCTCCTGCACGATGTGCAGGGCGGCCCCGACCTCGTCGCGTTCGGCGAAGTTGCGGACGAAGGTGTCGGCGACCGGCCCGTAGCCGTCCTCGACGCCACCCCGGATCCAGTCGTCGGGGACCTCGGGATGGCGCGACCGTCCGACCGGACGACGGATCCTGTCCGGGGCACCGCCCTGCCCGTCGGCCGACTCGGCAGTGGCCACGCGGGCCTCCGGATCGGACGCGACGGCTGGTTGCGGATCGTCCACGAGTCGTCGCCGCAGGAATGTGACACCCTCGACAAGGGCGGCCCGGGCAGCGCTGGTCACACCCGGGACCAGGGTGAACACATGGGGCTGGTCGACCCAGCGCGTCAACTCGACGTCGACGCCGGCATCGGCCAATCGTCCGGCCCAGCGCACGCCGTCGTCGACCAGCAGGTCCAGGGTCGCCACCTGCACCAGCGCGGGTGCGACTCCCGACACGTCTTCGGCGAACCACGGCGACACGGTCGGGTCGTCAGGGTCCATCCCGTCCAGCCACACCTCGATCGTGGCGTCGAGTTCGGCTCGGTCCAGGAACGGGGCGTCGGCGAGCCGATCGAACGACGGTGCCGAACAGGTCAGGTCCACGATCGGGCACACCAGCCACTGGGCACGCAGCCGATCGTCGCCGGCATCCCGGCGATCCAGTGCGACGAGCGTGGCAAGGTTGCCACCCGCCGAGTCGCCCATCACCGCGGCCGGCCCGGTGGCGCCAAGGCGTTCCGCGGCATGGTCAAGCAGCCAGGTCGTGGCGGCGACGGCATCCTCGATCGCCGTCGGCGCCGGGTGTTCGGGCGCCAGCCGGTAGTCCAGCGAGGCGACCACCGCGCCCAGGCCGACGGCCACCTGTGAGCACCACCAGTCGTACTGCACCGCGGCGCCGAAGGTCCAGCCGCCGCCGTGCAGGTGGACGACCAGCGGGGCCCCGTCGGGCAGGCGTTCAGGCCGATGGACACGTGCCCTGATCGGGCCGTCCGCACCGGTCACCTCGATGTCGTCCACCCGGGCACGTCGATGCGGGGTGCCAAACACCAACTCCACCACCGGACGGACCAGCAGGTCGCCGACCCGCCCCGGTGGGACCCGGTCGCCGCGCATCGTCTCGAGGCGTTGCGGGTCCCACCCGTCCGAACCCCCGCGCAGGCCGGCGAGTCGTCTGAGCGCACCGTCGAGTCGTGCGACGGTCCGCAGGCCAGTCTTCACGTGCCCGCCGTTCGGTCGTTCAGCAGGAAGTCGCGTGCGAGGTCACGGCACCGATCCGGTTCGTCCAGCCACGGCGCATGCCCGGTTCTCGCCAACACGTGCAGGTCGGCGTCCGGCAACGCCGCTGCCAGGTTCCGGGCGACTTCTTCGTCGCCGAAGGGATCCTCGGCGCCCCACACCAGTCGAGCCGGCGCTGTGACGTTCGCCAGGACCTGCTGTGGGACCACGTCGTGCCAGCCCTGGCCGAGGCTCATCAGTTCAGGCCCCGCCTGCGACTCGTGCAGCATGGTGTCGGTGTTCCGGTACAGCGCGACGAGCCAGTCGACCGCGGCATCGGTCATGCCACCCTCGTCGAGTGCCCGTCCAAGGCCGAATCGCCGCAGCGACGACCTGACCGTGCGCGCGTTCGCTGGCATCGCTGCCATCATGCGTGCCGCACCCGGCACCGCACCTGCTCGCAGCCACCACGGGGCCCGTGTCCCGGGTGCGCCCAGGCACCACCCGAACAGCAGCAGCCGATCGACCCGGTCCGGGTGGGCGGCGGCGCCCCGCAGCGCGTCCAGGCCGCCACGCGACGTCGCGACGACGGCCGCAGACGACAGCTCGAGCGCATCCATGACGTCAGCCACGAGGTCGTCGCCCACCGCCAGGATCCTGTCGAGGTCGACCTCCCCGGCCAGGGGATCACTGCTGCCGCAGCCGGGCCGGTCCACCAGGATGCACCGGACATCGGGCAGCGCCCCTGCGAGGTCGGCCCACGTCGTGCCCGCGACGCTCGTGCCGTGCACGAAGACGGCGGGCGGGCCCGTGCCCAGATCCTGGACACGCACGGTCGTGCCGATCCGCTCCAGGTCGAGTCGATGCTCGACCGGCTCGACCCCGGTCTGTTCCCACACCCGTCGCTCTGCCGCCGCGACCGTCCCCATGATCAGCCCCTTCCCCGCCTCAATGATTGCACATCAGGGGGGAGGTCTGCAGACCTGCATCGTGACCCGGCCCCCTTGCCCACAGGTCCCGATCGACACGTCCATGCGCACCGCGAAGGAGCGATGCTGGTTTACATCAGCACAGGACGGAGGCATGATGGTCGTGGACGAGCGTCGACGAATGGCGCTGTACGACGCCCTGCGCAGGACCCTCGACGACGACAACGCGGACACGCTGATGGGAATGCTGCCGTCTCGCAGTTGGGATGACGTCGCCACGACCGGTGACGTCCAACAGGTGCGCGACGACGTCGCGCGCCTTCGGGGTGAACTCGCCGCGATTGACTCGGCCTTGCGTGACGACCTTGTGGCGCAGGGTTCGGCGTTGCGCGACGAAGTCCTGCACGTGCGCGACGATGTTGCGGCGCAGGGTTTGGCACTGCGTGGCGAGATGGCCACGCAGAAGGCCGAATTGCGGTCGGAGATGTCCGATCTGCGGACCGAGCTGCGGACTGGGTTGGCGGGCGTGCGCACCGAGTTGGCCGACCTGCGGGCCGAGATGCACGCCACGATGTCGGCCAACCAGCGGCTGTTGCTGTTCGGTCTCCTCGGTGCCGTGGCCGCCAACGCCGGGGTCGTGTGGGGCGCCCTGTCCGCTGTCGGCTGAGCATCCAGGGTCTACGGCAGCAATGCGGCGCAGATCTCCTCGAGGTGGTCGTCCGGATCCTCCTGTGGTCCCGCCACGAACACGAGGACGACGTCGATGTCGGTCACGGCGACCGGGGCGGGGCTGCCTCGTCGTCTCCGCGATGTTCGTCCTGGTGTCCATGCCGTGCCTCCAATGTCGTTGGTGGTGGTGTCCGACATCGCCAGCATGGAGGCGGTGGGTTCCCGGCCGCGAGGGTGGGGAAACCTGTTCATCCCGGGAAGCCAGTCCGGGAGGGTGGCGTCGACGCATGCGGGGGGCGCCCGCTGGCGTTGGTCGACGGGCGTGGTCGGGCGATCAGCCGTGGTCGTCCGGCACGGGGGCCAGCAGGACCTGCATGATCGCGTCGAGGTGGACGCGGGCGGCTGGCCCAGTCGTGGGAACCTGGTCGGTCGCGCGCACGAGTTGCAGGTGTCCGACGTAGGTCGCGTAGGCGACCACGGCGCGGTCCCGGGCGGCCCCGGGATCCAGCCCCAGTTGCTGGTAGGTCTGAGCGACCCACTCGACCCGGCGGGCGGTGACACGTCCCACCACGTCTCGCACGACAGGGTCGTCGGAATTGGCGAGCAGAGGCAGTTCGACGCGGTCCCTGGCAGCGGCCGCGATGATCGTGGTCATGAGTCGACGCAGGCGGGTGGCCGGATCTGCTTCGGCCTCCATCATCGTGATGACGGCGTCGGTGTGCTCGCGTTCCCACAGTGACAGGGCGGCCTCGATGACCGCGCGTCGGCTCGCGAAGTGCCAGTAGAAGCTGCCCTTGGTGGCGCCGAGCGAGGATGCCAGGCGTTCGACCGCCACCGAGGGGACGCCACCTTCGGCGATGGCCTCCAGTGCAGCCCTCGCCCAGTCGTCGGGTGACAGCCGTCCGGTCGTGCGAGTGGCATCGTCCATGCTCCGTACGCTATCGTATGGCCATCCATACGGTGCCGTATGGAACCGGTGCTCTGGAGCCGGACCTCGAACCCGGGCGACAAACATGCGCAACGTCCACTGCCGAACGATTCCCGTGCCCGCCGATCGTGTCGGGGACTTGTTGGATCGCCTTGCCACGGTGGACGATGCGTTGTGGCCCTCCCCGGCGTGGGTTGCGATGCGCCTCGATCGTCCGCTCGGCGTCGGCGCACGGGGCGGCCACGGCCCGATCCGCTACGAGGTGGTGGCCCACGATCCGGGGCGGCGGGTGCGTTTCGCCTTCGACCCGCGGGTCGGCATCGACGGCTGGCACGAGGCACGTGTCGAGGACGTCGATGCCAACCAGTGTCGGCTCGTCCACGAGATCCGGGCAACCGCTCGCGGTGCGATGGTCCTGCTCTGGCCGACCGTCGTGCGGCGGTTGCACGACGCCCTGGTCGAGGACCTGCTCGACAATGCCGAGGTGGCGACGACCGGGCCTGTCGCCCATCCCGCCGTGTGGAGTCGATCGGTCCGCGTCCTGCATGCCCTGACGGAGCGAACCGCCACGCAGGTACGGGCACCGTCAGTCCCGCCACTCCTGGCGGTGAGGTTGGCCCAGGATGGGCGCGAGGTGACCGGGATCGACCTGTTCGACGCCATGTCGAT
>DATFMD010000288.1:0-3516 GCA_035267125.1 Nitriliruptoraceae bacterium
TCGGGATCCCCGAGACGGCCGTCGCGGGTGGCCTGCACGATCGCATCCGCAGCCTCGGCAGTCAGGTCACCGGTGGACAGAGCGCCGGCCGTGCCGGGCAACCGGTCGAGACCATCGGCCAACCTCCCGAGCCGGGCAGCCTCGCGACCGGAACGTCCCGTGTTGGCCTTGAGCCACTCGGCCTTCGACGCAGCCCCATCAGCCTCGATCCCACCCGCCGCGTCCAACGCCGCGACCGTGGCCGCGATTGCAGCAGTCGTCGCGCCCTCGAGCCGACGCAACACCGCCAACCGACCCCTGAGTGCGTCGGCACCCAGCCGGCCCAGGACCTCACGATCACCCAACAGGTGGTCGTGGACGCGGTCCATGGCATCCGCGAACCCGTCCCCGCCAGGACGTGACCGGTCGGACTGCCCGCGCCACGGACCCCTCCCGTCGGGCTCACCAGAGCGAACCGAAGACCCCGGCAACCGTGCGCCCGATGGCGTCGCGGTTGCGGGCGTGGAGGTTGCGGGCGTGGCGGTTGCGCGCGTGGCGTGGTCGGACGACCCCACGGGCTGCGCCAGGTAGTCGGGTGTCTGCTCGGCCACGACCGCCACCCACGCCGAACGGCCGAACCGTGACGTGCCACGCCGATACGAACCGGGCACCACCTCACCACTGCGGGTGCGCATGCCTCCGTCGGGGGACGTGTCCGCGACCGAGCCATGTGCCGCATCCGACCTGCCCGTATCCGACCCGCGTACAGCGACCGGCACGTGACGCGACCGTGTCGGTCTGTCGGATGGCCTGGTGCGCTTCACGCTTCACCTCGCTGGTCGAACATATGTTCGACACTATCGCCGAGGTGTGACACGGGCGCAGGGAATGATCTCACCTGTGGACAGTGGCGCCGGCCTGGTGGGCGACACGCGACGCCGCTCGTGGTCGCGGAGGCCACCTGCTGGGACTCCGCGCAGTCGTCAGGTCGACCGGCCGGCATCGTTCGATGCCCGTGGAAGACGCTGGCAATGGCAGCGGCTCGCCTGACAAGGGTCCGGACACGACGCCCGTCGTGGGCTCCACATCGCACTCCGGGATGTGCAAGGATGGACGCAGCCACCGGTGTGACCCCGGAGCGATCGGGCGGGGGGTGTTGGGGGCGAGTCGGGACGGCGCGGGGTACAGCGCTGGACGGCCCGGGGGACGGCGCCCGATCGCCGTCGCCGGCACCGACCAGGGAGGGATGTGCGATGGACACGGAGCCAGCGACGCACAGTGGTTCGTGGTCGTCGGGGCCGGATGCGGCAACCGCGGTGATGTACGGACTGGCGGTCACGCTGGGTGCCGGGAACTTCGTGGCCGTGCGCGTCAGCAACCGTGAACTCGCACCGTTCTGGGGCGCCGGGCTGCGGTTCGGCTTGGCAGCGCTGCTCTTCATCGGCATCGTGCTGGTCCTCCGGCTGGCCTGGCCACGAGGACGTGAGCTGTGGCTGACGATCTGGTTCGGCGTGTTCGGCTTCGCGGCCTTCTACGCCCTGATGTACTGGGCACTCACCCAGGTCGAAGCCGGGCTGGCCAGCGTCGTGCTCGCGATCGTGCCGCTGGCGACGGTGCTGATGGCGGCCGCCCAGGGCCTCGAACGGCTGCGGTGGCGGGTCCTGCTGGGCGCCCTGGTGGCCGGTGCCGGCATCCTGTGGATCGTCGCCGGGGCCACCGCGGTCGCCGTGCCCGCCGGTGCGCTCGTGGCGATGCTGGCTGCGGCCGCCGTCACGTCCGAGTCGGTGATCCTGGGCAAGAAGGTGGCCGGCAACCACCCGGCGGTGACCAACGCAGTCGGCATGTTGGTGGGCTCGGTGCTGTTGCTGGCCATGTCGCTGGTGGCCGGCGAGGCCTGGGCACTGCCGAACCGTACCGACGTCGTCGTGGCCGTCACCTACCTGGTGCTGTTGGGTTCGGTCGGGTTGTTCGCGCTCGTGCTGCTCGTCGTGCGTCGCTGGACCGCGTCGGCCACGTCCTACCTGTTCGTCCTGTTCCCGATCGTGACGATGGTGCTGGACACGTGGGTCGCTGATGTTCCGCTGACCGCCCGCGGCATCCTCGGCGCGGTCGTCGTCATGGTCGGCGTGTGGATCGGGGCGCTGTCGCCCGGGGCACGCGCTGGCGCCGCACGGGCCGACGCCGCACGGGCCGACACCGCCGGTGCGGACGCCATGGCCACGGACCGTTCGCCCGTCGACGAGCCTGAAGAGTCCCCGGCAGGTGGGACGGCGACTGTGCCCCCGCCCCGCGCCGAATGACGTCCCCCCTCCAGGGGTCGAGGAGCACCTCGACCCAGGTTTCTGGTGCGAGGACGACGACCGGGATCACGCGGTCCGTCCTGGCATCGGAGGATGCATGCCGGCCTCACCGAAGAGGGGGAATCGGTGACGATCGAGATCGAGCCCGACGCTGCGGGGGTCACCAGCCGGGGATGCGGCACCTGGATCGTGCTCGACTGAAGGTCCGAACGACCTGGGCGCTCGTCGAAGACGTCGGAATGCGGCTCACACCACCCGAAGGTCCAGTCCCACGACGTCGAGGTGGTCGAAGTCTCGGGCATTGCGCGTGTACAGCGCGAGCCCATTTGCCAGGGCGACCGCGGCGATCATCAGGTCGACCGCACGCGCCCCGCGCGCCTTGCGTTGTGCAGCCTTGGTGGCGGCGAAGACTCGGGCGTAGGCACGCGCGGCGGGAGCGTCGAATGGCAACGGATCCAGGATCGCCTCGACCCGTTGCAACCGATCCTGCCGGCGGGCTCGCTCGTGCTCGTCATCGGTGGCATGTGGACCAGCCGCCAACTCTGCCAACGTCAGCGCCGAAATGGCCATTTCTGCGGGCAACTGGTCGGGTCGCAACTCCTCCAGAGCGATGACGACGGACGTGTCGAGCAGACCTCGCTGCCCCACCACCTCGACCGCACTCACGTCATGGGATCGATGCGCTGGTCGGCGAACCTGTCAAGATCGGCACGGAGGTGGTCTGGATCGATGTGGGGCGCGGTCCGGAAGGCCTCGATGAGCAGGGCGCGAGACACGAAGCAGCGGCGAGCCGGTCGGAGTTCACCGACGGGCACGCCGTTGCGCGTCACGATGAAGTCCTCGCCGGCGTCAAGTGCACGCATGACGTCTCCGCTGTCGTTCCGAAGTTCGCGCTGGCTGATCGTCTTGGTCATGCGCACCATGGTACTCCTGCTCGTAGCACGAGTGCTACACCCTTGGCGGTTCCTCGGCACCGGTGATGGTGTCCATGGCAGCCCAGTTCAGTCGGTCAGCCGTCCGACAAGGGCGGCACGGGCGGCACGGGCGAACTCGCATGCTGATCCGGGTGCAAGGTCGCGGGACCGGGTCATTCCGTGAGGACAGCCTGGTACTCGCGCACGGTGAGGTCGAACGCGGTGGGCGGCGACACCAGCCCTGCGTTGAAGACGCCCTGGTCGACCCCGTTCAACGACCACGAGTAGTCCCACACCGTCACCACCGACGACGCCAGTGGCCC